>DASTFY010000171.1:0-4488 GCA_035719525.1 Acidimicrobiales bacterium | reverse complement strand
TGGCCCATCGGCCCCCGACGAGGGTCCCCGTAGCGTCTGCCGCGCTTTCCGAGGCATGTTGATGGACGCATCGGCTACAGCGAGCTTGCGTCGCATCGCTTCCAGGTCGTGCGAGAGCATCAGGACAGATCACTCGCTCGGCGCGGGTGGTACGAGGATGACGGCGGCGCCCGTGTGGTGGACGAGTTGGAGGGGGACCCGGCCGAGGCGGAGGCCGGTGAAGCCGCCGAGTCCGCGGGCGCCGAGCACCGCCACCGAGCCGGGGTGCGCGTCGAGGGCGCGGGCAATGGCCGCCACAGGGTGGATGTCGCGGTCGACGACGATCTCGCGCATCACGCCCGCCTTCTCGATGGGTGCGGCCCAGCGGCCCACGTCGGCTTCGGCTCGGATGTGCCAGCTGCGGGGGTCGTTCTCAGGTACCCATTCGACGAGCGGGTCGAAGGCGTACACCGCGGTGACCGACACGCCGAGTCGGGCGGCGAGGTCGGCGCAGATCTCGACGGCGGCAAGGCTGCCCGGTGAGCCGTCGACGCCGACGACAAGGTGTTTGACGGGCGCAGACCCGGTCCGGGGCACGATCGCCAACGGCAAGGTCGTGTGGTGGGTGAGGTGGTGGGCGACGCTGCCGAGGTGGAGGTGGCTGAACCCGCCGCTGCCGCGTGCACCGACCGCGAGGACGTCGGCGTGTTGTTCGGCGGCCGCGGCGAGGAGCGCGTCGGGCGGGCTGCCGTCAACCAGGATCGTGCGCGGACGCTTGGTGCCGACTGGAAGCGTTCCGCACCACTCGTCGAGTTCGCGCAGCTGTTCGTCGTGGAGGAGAACGTCCTCGCCGGGAGGGAGCTCGGCTTGTGTGGGCACGAACACGCGGGCGGCGACGGCGTCGAGGTGGGCACGTCCCGCGAGGTCGGCTGACCATTCGAGTACGTCGTGGGCGGCCGGGGAGCCGTCGACACCAATCAGCATCCGGTCCATGGCCGCCTCCTCCAGAACCCGTGTCAACGTGGACCTTAAGGACCGGCAGATCAGGTGCACAGGGGCGAACGTCCCGTCACCGTCCACGGCGAGGGCGTCGAGTGTGTCGCAGTGGGCCGATCGGGACTCAGGTCTCCTCCGGGTCGTCGTCGAGGCCCAGGTCCTTGAACCTTCGGCCGGTGGTCGCCTTGAGGGCCTCCTTCACCGAGCGGTAGAAGGGCCCTTCGTCCACCTTGCCGTAGACGTCGTAGGCGACCAGCAGGTCCCGGAGGCGGTCGCGCAGCTCGACGAAGACCATCTCGATGTCCTGGTCCTCGAGCTCGTCGTGCAGGGAGGCGAGCGCGTCGGCGGCGGTGACGTCGATGTCGGTGATGGCCTCGCACTGCAGCACGATGTACTCGATGGGCGGATCGGCCGTCCGCACCAGCTCGCGGATCCGCTCTTGGAACACGGCGGCGTTGGCGAAGAAGAGCGGCGCCTCGAACCGGTAGAGCAGGATGCCGGGGAGGGTCTGGGCTTGGGGGAAGCGGTCCACGCTGTGCCATCCCCGGAGGCCGTACACCCGTCCGAGCATCTCGTCCTCGGGCCACCAGAAGCGCCGGAAGAAGAACAGGATCGAGAGGCCCACGGCGACGATCACCCCTTCCAGGACGCCGAGGAGGACCACCCCGAGCGTCGCCGCCACGGAGAGCACCACGGACGTGGGCCGGGCGTGGGCCAGCCGGCGAAGGGTCCTCACGTCGACGAGGTGGAACGCGGCCACGATGACCACGGCCGCCAGCGCGCTGAGGGGCAGGTCGCGGAGCAGGCCGGCGTCGGCGACGAGCATGGTTGCCACCGCGGCGGCGCCGATCAACCCCGCCACCTGGCTGGTCGCCCCCGATTCCTCCGCCACTGCGGTGCGGGAGCTGCTGGCCGAGACGGCGAAGCCCCGGAAGAACCCGGCGGCGAGGTTGGCCGTCCCCACCGCCACGATCTCGCGGTCGGGGTCGACGTGCTCCCCCCGCCGGGCCGCGAAGGCGGTGGAGACGGCGATGGTGTCGGCCAGGGACACCAGGACGATGCCGACCGCCGCGAGGGCGAGCGGACCGACATCGGTCACGTCGGTCCAGGGCAGGGTCGGACGGGGCAGCCCCTGTGGTAGGTGGCCGACCACGGGGACGCCCTGCGCGGCCAGGTCGAACACGTTGACCACGACGGTGGCGCCCACCACGGCGATGAGCACGCCGGGGACCCGTGCCGGGAGGAAGGTCGCGCCGATCAGTACCGCGAGCGTCCCCAAGCCGACCAGGAGCGCTTCGGTGTCGGTCGCGTCCAGGCCCTGGACGAACGCCGACACGTCCCCGGCGAAGCTGGTGGCGTCGGTCGAGAAGCCGAAGAGGATCGGCAACTGTCCGGCGATGATGACCAAGGCCAGGCCGTTCAGGTAGCCGATCTGCACCGGCTTCGAGAGCAGGGAGGCGACGAACCCGAAACGGGCGACGCCCAGGGCGATCTCCATCAGCCCGACCAGGACCGCCAGCATCCCCGCCAGCGCGACGGCGGTCGCGGGATCGTCGGTGCCGCCCAGCGGCACCAGCGCGGCGAAGATCAGCGGCGACACCGACGAGTCCGGGCCGAGGACGAGGATCCGGGACGGGCCGACCAGGGCGTACGCCGTCAGGCAGGCGACGGTCGTGTAGAGCCCGGTCACCGCGGGCAGTCCGGCGAGGGTGGCGTAGGCCATGCCCTGGGGGACGAGCAGGGCGGTCAACGCCAGCCCGGCGGGCAGGTCCTGGCGGAGGCCCGCCAGCCGGTAACCCGGGAGGGTCGACACGGAACGGAAGACCGTCCGGAGTCGACCCCGTCCCTCCTGGCTCACCGGGGCCAGTTCTAGCCGGATGCCGCAGGACCAGAGGCCCGTCGCGTCACACGTACCGCCCGCCCGAGTGATCGGCGGTCACACCTGGTCGGGTCCATCCCTCCAGCGGGACGTTCGGCCGGCCCTCCGAACGGCAGGTCACGGCCGCAGCCACACCGCAACTCGTCACTGGGCCGTCGTAGGGTTGGCTGATGCGATCCTCGGACACCACCGCTGAGGCTCACGCCCTGCAGCTCGAGGTCTATCGCTCCCTGTCACCCGTGGAACGACTCGAGCTGGCGATGACGATGAGTGATGACGTCATGGCCATGACCGTCGCCGGGATCCGCTCCCGTCGGCCCGACCTCGATGCCGACGCCGTCACCGCCGAACTGCATCGCATCCTCGGCCATCCCGAACCGGTCAGGTGACGGCCGCCGAGCTGCTGGCCACGATCGTCGCTCACCTCGATGCGGCCGGCATCACCCACATGCTCGCTGGGTCGATGGCCAGCAGCTTCCACGGCGAACCTCGGTCGACCCAGGACATCGACCTGGTCATCGACCCCGACCCTCAGTCTCTGGCACGGTTCGTGGAGGGCCTCGACCAGCGGCGCTTCTACGTCAGCGACGCGCAGGCCGCCCTGCGGCACCGCAGCCAGTTCAACCTGATCGACACGAAGACGGGCTGGAAGGTCGACCTCATCATCCGCAAGGACCGCCCGTTCAGCCGAGAGGAGTTCGCCCGTCGACAGGTGGTGGACCTGTTCGGCGTCACCACACACCTCGCCACCGCGGAGGACACGATCCTGGCCAAGCTCGAGTGGGCGCAGGCGGGTGGGTCCGAGCGGCAGGTCGCCGATGTCGTGGCCATGTTGGCCATCGCAGGCGACACGCTCGACGACACCTACCTCGCCCGCTGGGCCACCGAGCTCGGCGTGTCAGGCCTCCTGAGCCGGGCCCGCCTCGCCCGGGACTGAGCAACCGCTCCAGGCAACCCGGCCTGCTCCCCAACTCGAGCCCTCCACGGACGCAGCCAATCCCGGCGATCAGGCGCCCGCCGAGCGGTGCGGTACCACTACGCCTGAGGAGCCCGTCTCACCACCGAGGTGACGGCGGCCGTCGCCAACGACCTTCGGTCAGGCGTTGAGGGCGTCGAATCCCTCGTAGACCATCCAGGCCGGCCAGAACAGGCCCTGGAGGAGCACGAGCACGTACTCCCAGAAGGAGTCGGCTTGCTGCCAGAAGTACACCCAGGCCCCGAAGATGCCCAAGCCGTAGATCGCACCTCCGCCGGCGGTGGCGCCGTTGCTGGCCATCGTCTCATCCTTTCCAGGCCGGCTCCCCGGCCGCGATACGACCTTAGGAGGTGACCTCCGACCCTGGTCCCGCCGGCGGGCAAGGGGGACGATCATCCCGTGGATTCCTTCACCTACCAGGAGCTGGCGTCGCCGGTGCACGACGCCGCGACCGTGGCCGCCATCACCGAGCCGGTGCGCGCCCGCCTCGATGGGTTGGGGGGCCGGCCGGGGACCCCGGACCGCGACCTCGCCGCGCCGTTCCTTCTCGTGGTCGCCACCGGGGGCACCGAGCAGGCCGTCCTGGAGGCGGCCCGGCGCCGGACCTGGGCCTGCCCCCACGAGCCGGTCGTGCTGATGGCCCACCCCCGCCACAACT
>DASTFY010000170.1:0-3151 GCA_035719525.1 Acidimicrobiales bacterium | reverse complement strand
GGCCTCCACCGGGCACCTCGCGCTCGCCCGCGAGCACATCGCCGCCGCAGCCGAGCTGGCCGACGGCCTCGACGATGTCGAGCGGCAGGCGCGGTGCGCCTACTACCTCGCCTATGTCGTCTCTCACGACGGTGAGTTCCGCCAGGCGCTGGAGCTGACCGACCACAGCCGTGCACTCCTCGACCAGCTGGACCGGCCGTGGGAGCAGGCGGCGAACGCGCTCTTCGCGGCGCGGGCCGCCATCTCGGCCGGCGAACAGGACCGGAGCGTCGAAGCCGCCGATCAGGTCGAGCACTGGCTGGGCCGGGTGGAGGACCCGTGGCTCCGCGTGCGCGGGGAGGCGATGCTGGGTGAGCTGGCTCGGATCCAGCACCGCTTCGACGACGCCGTCCTCCACATCGGCCAGGCCGCGGCGACGTCGGGCCGCCTCGGCTTCCAACAGACCGAGGCATACCAGGTGGCCAGCCTCGGCCGCGCGCAGTGCCAGGCCGGTGACTATGAGACGGGAGCGACCACCCTGGCCTTGGCGATCGACAAGGCCGAAGCCACGGGTGACGTCCGCATGGCGGCCCTCGCCCGGGTCCACCTCGGCCGGGTCCTCCGGGCGCTCGGCCAGCCCGACCGCGCCCGAACCGTGCTGGAGGCCGCCGCGGCATGGCACCGCTCAGCGGGCGGCGGAGAACAGGCGGCGTTGGGTGACTGCCTACTGGCCGCCCTCGATGCCGCGGACGGTGTGGCCGGCGCCGAGCACCGCCTCACCGGGCTCCTCGACGACGCGGTGCTCGCCGATGACGCGCCCGTCGAGGTCTTCGCCCGTGATGCGTTGGCCCGCCTCGCCGTCGAGACCGGTGACCTCGACCGGGCGCGGGAGCTCTCCGCCGCGGCCGATCGCCGCATGGAAGCGGCCTCCCACTTCATCACCGAGCGCGATCGGACCGACGCCCCGTCCGTCAGATGACGCCGGTTCGGCCCCTTTCCGCATCCGCTGCCCCCGCTCGTTCAGCACCAGGAAGGCCGACAGCCCGATGATCACGATGGCGATGCCGGCGACCTGACCGCGCCGCAGCGTCTCACCCAACAGCAGGAAGGACCAGACGACCGCGAGCGCGGGCTGGGCCACCTGGGCGATGCCGATCGTGCCGATGGGAATCGTCTTCTGGGCGAACACCAGCAAGCCGTGCGCGGCCACGCCGGTGAGGAAGGTGAGGATGAGCATGTAGGTCCATCCGGTGCCGCTCATCCCGAAGATGTCCCCGTTGGCGATGGCCAGCGGGAGCACGGTCAGCGCCGCGATCGGGCAGATCGTCGCCATGAACGTGGCGACGTCCATGTTCTGGCGATACCGGCGGGTGGCGGTGACGTAGGCGACCCACAGGAGCATCGCCAGCCCACCGAACACGTTGCCCCGCAACGATGCGTCGCCGTTCGGGGGCGCGCTGAACAGCACGAGCACGACCCCCCCGAACGCGAGCAGCGCGAAGAGCAGTGCCCAGGGATTGACGTACTCGGCGAAGAGCACGGCCCCGATGGGAACGATGAGGAACGGCGAAAGTGAGCCGATCAGTGCGGCGTTGGCCACGCTGTTGTTCGTCGCTCCGGCGAAGAAGATGGCGAGGTTGAGTCCGAAGAACAGGCCGGGGACCAGCGCTTGACGAACGTCGCGCCGCGTGACCCGCCGGCCCGTGCTCCAGAGATAGGCGTTCCACACGACGCTGACGATGGTGAGTCGCCAGAAGGCCACGAGGACACCGGGCGACTCCGCCCGCTTCACCAGCGTCGAGCTCAGCGAGAACGCGATCACGACCCCGAGCACGGCCAGCGCGCCCAGCATCCGCGGGCTGACGGTGCGGCTCCGCTCCGTCGTCACCGCCAAGGTCATGGGGTGATCATGCTCCCTTGCGGGACCCCGCGCCCGAGCGACCTGATCCGGGCCCGGGGATGGCGCCGTACCCCTGGCAGGATGCACCCATGACGAGCACCGAGCGGTTCGAGGTCCAGCGGACGATCGAGGCGGACCCGGCGGCGATCTTCGCGGTCGTGCGGGACCCCCAGGGCCACGTGGACATCGACGCCTCGGGGATGCTGCTGGATGCCACCGGTGAGCCGGCGGGCGCGGTGGGCGACGAGTTCGTCGTCCACATGGACCGCGAGGCCCTGAACGACTACCCGATGGGCAAGTACGACGTGACCGTGCGGATCACGACCTACGAGGTCGACCGGGAGATCGCGTGGACGATCCTCGGCCAGATCGAGCCGCCCATCGGCCACATCTACGGCTACCGCCTGGAACCCACCGACGACGGGACCCTCGTCACCTCGTACTACGACTGGTCGAACATCGACCCGGTGTGGCGGGACGCCGCCATCTTCCCGATCATCCCCGAGGCCTCCCTCCGGGCCACCCTCGGCATCCTCGCCCGCCGCGTGAAGCGGGGCCCCCGTTAGGCCTTGGCCAGGCGAACGTGGCTGACGGCGGGTGAGCTGACGAACTCGACGACCTCGTAGCCCTCGGGCACGCCGTCGGGATCCTCGAAGAGGCGTTCGCCGCCCCGCAGGAGCACGGGGACGATGGCCACGTGGAGCTCGTCCACCACCCCGGCCCGGAGGTACTGCTGGACCGCCGCCGCCCCGCCGCCGAGGCGCACGTCCTGGCCGTCGGCGGCGGCGAACGCTTGAGCGAGGGCCGACTCGGTGCCGTCGGTGACGAAGTTGAAGGTCGTCCCGCCCGCCATCTCGATCGGATCGTGAGCATGGTGGGTCAGGACGAAGACCTCGTGGTGAAAGGGGGGATCGTCGCCCCACCAGCCCCGCCAGGTGACGTCGCCCCAGTCGCCCCGTACCGGGCCGAACATGTTGCGACCCATGATCGTGGCCCCGATGCCCTCGTCCCCCGCGGCGACGAAGCGGTCATCGATGCCCGTCCTCCGCGGGCCGGTCGCGGTCGGGAAGATCCAGTGGTGCAGGTCCTCGCCATCGACGCCGAGCGGGTTCTCGGGGCTCTGATCGGGGCCGGCGACGTATCCGTCCAACGACATGGAGAGGTTGTGCACGCGCAGCTTGGGCATCGGTCACTCCTCGATAGATGGCTTCGCACAGTGAGACCCGGCGGGAACACCGAACTCATCGCCGGTCGCCAATCGCGCGACCTACT
>DASTFY010000169.1:0-2420 GCA_035719525.1 Acidimicrobiales bacterium | reverse complement strand
TCGAGGAGCTCGACGGCCCGGGTGCCGGCCTGCCTGTTGGTCACGTCCTGATGGGCCTGGATCATCTCGGCGATCTGGTCGCCGACCTTGTGGACGGGGTTCAGTGCCGAGAGCGGGTCCTGGAAGATGATGGCCAGCTTCTGGCCGCGCACGCTGCGCTGGATCTTCTTGTCCACTCCGATCAGCTCCTGGCCTCGCACCTTGGCCGAGCCGGTGATCTGGGCCGACTTGGGCAGCAGCCCCATGACCGCGAGGAAGCTGACCGACTTGCCCGAGCCCGACTCGCCGACCACGCCGACCAGCTCGCCTTCGTGGACGACGAGATCGACACCTCGTACCGCCTGGACCGGGCCGTCATCGGTGGGGAACGACACTCGGAGGTCCGAGAGCTCGAACACCGGTGCGGCCATCAGGCGCGTTCCTTCGCTTGCTTGGGGTCGAGGGCATCACGCAGCCCGTCGCCGATGAAGTTCACCGCCAGCACCGTGAACAACAGCGCCAGGCTCGGGAACAACACCAGCCACCACTTGCCTTGGCCGACGTAGGACTTGGACCCGGCCAGAAGGTTGCCCCAGCTCACGTGGGGAGGCTGGACGCCGAAGCCGAAAAACGAGAGCGTGGACTCCGTGATGATGGCGGCCGCCACCGTGAACGTGGCTGCCACCACGATGGGTCCGACGCAGTTGGGGATGAGGTGTCGCGAGATCAGGCGCCAGTTGGTGGCGCCCAGCGCCCGGCCGGCCTCGATGAACTCCTTCTCCTTCAGCGACAGGACCTGACCGCGGACGATGCGGGCGGTGGGCATCCACGACACGACGACGAGCAGCGTGATCATCAGCCGGATCGAGGTGGTCTCCCCGAACGCCGTCCGCGCCCAGGCCTGCTTCTCCGGGAGCTGGCGGATGACCAGCAGGGCGACGAGCAGCGGGAAGGCCAGGAACAGGTCGGTGAAGCGCATGAGGAAGTCGTCGAACTTGCCGCCCCGGAAGCCCGCGAAGGCTCCGATCAATGTCCCGATGATGGCGGCCGTGATGGCGACGGCCACGCCGATGAACAGCGAGACCCGCCCGCCCCACAGGATCAGCGAGTACATGTCCCGCCCGATCGAGTCCGTGCCGAACCAGTACGCGGACTGCGGTGGCAGGAAGTTGATGGTCTCCGTGCGCGGGTCGCCGACCAGCTCCGTCTCGCCGTAGGGCGCGATCCATGGAGCGAGGATGACCGCCGTCGTGATGATGAGGAGCACGAGGCTGCCGAAGACGGCCGCCCTGTGGCGCAGGAACCGGCGGGCGGCGAGCCTGGCGGGCGACTTGGAGGTTGACGCGATGCCCTGGGCCAGATCGCCCTCGGCCGCCATCGGATCCGGCGCCGGCTCCAGCGCGGAGATGCTCAGGTCACTCAAGTCGGATCCTCGGGTCGAGGACGGCGTAGGAGACGTCAGCCAGCAGGTTGAACAGGATGACCGAGATCACGACGATCACCAGCCAGGGCATCAGCTGCGGGAAGTCACCGTTGCTCAGCGCGGTGAGGAAGAAGTCCCCCATGCCCTTGTACTCGAAGATGCGCTCGGTGATGATCAGGCCGCCGATGATGGCGCCGATGTCGATGGCGGCCACGGTGATGATCGGGATCAGCGCATTGCGTAGGCCGTGCTTGACGATGACGGCCCGCTCCGAGATGCCCTTCGATCGGGCGGTGCGCATGTAGTCGGAGCTCTTGACGTCCATGAGCTGCGTGCGCATGTACCGGCTGTACACGGCGATGGTCTGGATAGCGACCACGGTCACCGGGAGGATCAGATGCTTGCCGCGCAGAAAGGGATCGAAGCCCGAGTGTCCCGGTGGATAGACCCCTGATGTGGGCAGGAAGGGTTTCGACAGGCCGAGCCATTTCGTCATGTACACGGCGAAGATCAGCTGGAGCAGCACGGCCGAGACGAACGGCGGGATCGATATGCCCACGAAAGCGCCGGTGGTGGCGGTGGTGTCGAACTTGGAGTAGGGCCGGAGGGCGGCCAGGATGCCGATGCCCAAGCCGACGGTGACGCCCACGAAGGTGGCGGCGATGCCCAGGACGATCGTATTGGCGAGGGCGTTCTTCATGTCCGGCCAGACCGGCCGGTTGCCCTTGATGGAGTGGCCCCAGTCCCCCGTGATGAAATGTCCGAGCCAGCGAAAGTACTGCTCGGGCATGCTCCCGATGAGACCGTTGGCCTCCCTGTACTGCAGGATCTTCTCCGGCGTCGCCCTGGGGTTGACCCGCAGGTAGCTGGCCACCGGATCGGTCCCGGCGCGGAGGGCCATGAAGACCAGGAACGTGATGACGAACAGCGTGGGGATGGCCCACAACAGGCGGCGGGATGTGTAACGGAGCACGCGTCCTCCTTCCCCTGGTGGGGTGTGGGCCCGGCGCGAGCCGAT
>DASTFY010000168.1:0-3866 GCA_035719525.1 Acidimicrobiales bacterium | reverse complement strand
GACGATCCTGTACCTCCTCTACCAGGCGGCCGGCCAGGCCCCGATGATCCCCCTGGACGAGGCCCTGCGGCCCACCTGGCTGTTCGGCATCACCGTGCACGAGGGCTGCGACCGGGCCGGCTACTACGAGCAGGGCGACTTCGCCACCGAGTACGGGTCGCCCAAGTGCCTGGTGAAGATCGGCTGCTGGGGGCCGGTGGTCAAGTGCAACGTGCCCAAGCGGGGCTGGCTCAACGGCATCGGCGGCTGTCCCAACGTCGGCGGCATCTGCATCGGCTGCACCATGCCGGGCTTCCCCGACAAGTTCATGCCGTTCATGGACGAGCCACCCGGTTCCCGGGTGTCGACCCTGGCCAGCGGACTGTACGGGTCCGCGGTCCGGGGCCTCCGAAAGATCACGCAGAGGACCGTCGACGAGGAACCGAAGTGGCGATCGCCCGGCAAGGAGCTCCTCACCGGGTACAAGGGCGACTGGAGGTAGGTCATGGCCACGAGGACAAAGGACGCCGACGGCCTCGTCGAGATGGCGTGGGACCCCATCACGCGCATCGTCGGGAGCCTCGGGATCTACACCAAGATCGACTTCGGCAAGGGCAAGGTGGCGGAGTGCCACAGCACCTCGTCGATCTTCCGTGGCTACAGCATCTTCATGAAGGGCAAGGACCCGCGGGACGCGCACTTCATCACCAGCCGGATCTGTGGCATCTGCGGCGACAACCACGCCACGTGCTCGTGCTATGCCCAGAACATGGCCTACGGGGTGCAACCACCGGCACTCGGTGAGCAGATCGTCAACCTCGGCGAGGCCGCCGAGTACATGTTCGACCACAACATCTTCCAGGAGAACCTGGTCGGCGTGGACTTCTGCGAGAAGATGGTCGCCGAGACCAATCCGGGCGTGCTCGAGCGGGCCAACGGCACCGAAGCGCCCCATGCCGCCGACCACGGGTACACGACCATCGGCGACATAATGCGGTCGCTCAACCCCTTCAGCGGCGAGTTCTACCGCGAAGCCCTCCAGGTCAGCCGGTACACGCGGGAGATGTTCTGCCTCATGGAGGGGCGCCACGTGCACCCCTCCACGCTGTACCCGGGTGGGGTCGGCACCACCGCCACGATCCAGCTCTTCACCGACTACTACACGCGCCTCATGCGCTACGTGGAGTTCATGAAGCGCGTCGTGCCGATGCACGACGACCTGTTCGACTTCTTCTACGAGGCGTTGCCCGGTTACGAGGAGGTCGGCCGCCGCCGGGTCCTGCTCGGCTGCTGGGGTGCCTTCCAGGACCCCGAGGTCTGCAACTTCGACTACCGCGACATGACCGCGTGGGGCCGGGCCATGGGCGTCACCCCGGGCGTGATCGTCGACGGCCAGCTGATCACGAACGACCTGGTCGACATCAACCTGGGCATCCGCATCCTGCTCGGCAGCTCGTTCTACGACGACTGGGAAGGCCAGGAGATGTTCGTGACGCACGACCCTCTCGGCAACCCGGTCGACCGCCGCCACCCCTGGAACCAGCACACCAACCCCCAGCCGCAGAAGCGTGACTTCGACGACAAGTACAGCTGGGTCATGTCTCCCCGCTGGTTCGACGGCACCGACCACCTGGCCCTCGACACCGGTGGCGGGCCGCTCGCCCGGCTGTGGTCGACGGCCCTCTCGGGCCTCGTGAACACCGACTTCATCAAGGCCACGGGCCACAGCGTGGAGATCCACCTGCCGAAGACGGCGCTCAAGCCCGAGGTCACCCTCGAATGGAAGATCCCCCAGTGGTCGAACACCATCGAGCGTGACCGGGCGCGCACGTACTTCCAGGCCTACGCCGCGGCCTCAGCCCTGAGCTTCATCGAAAAGGCGCTCGCCGACGTCCGGGCGGGCAAGACCAAGACGTGGGAGCCGTTCGACGTGCCCGACGACGGCATCGGCTGCGGCTTCACCGAGGCGGTCCGCGGGGTTCTGTCGCACCACATGGTGATCCGTGACGGGAAGATCGCCAACTACCACCCGTACCCGCCCACGCCCTGGAACGCGAACCCCCGGGACGTCTACGGCACGGCCGGGCCCTACGAGGACGCCGTCATCGACTCGCCCATCTTCGAGGAGAACGACCTCGACAACTTCAAGGGCATCGACATCATGCGCTCCGTCCGGAGCTTCGATCCGTGCCTGCCCTGCGGCGTGCACATGTACCTCGGCAAGGGCAAGGTGCTGAAGAAGCTGCATTCCCCGACACAGGTGCCCGACTCCGCCGTCGCCGGCTGACCGCCGCGGATGGCCCCACCCCAGAACCTCCGTGCCACGGGTGATCGGATCGAGCGGCTGCTCGACGAGCTGCGGGTGGCCGCCGATCCGCGGTCCTACGAGCTCGCCGAGGACCTGTTGCGCGCGGTCACCGACCTGTATGGCGGCGGCCTGGCCCGGGTGGTGGAGCTGGTCGGCGACGCCGACCCGGGCGTGATGGCCCGACTGGTCGACGACGAGCTGGTGGCCAGCCTGCTGCTCGTCCATGGCCTCCACCCCCGCGCGGTGACGGCGCGGGTCGAGCGGGCCCTCGAGGGTGTCCGGCCGTTCCTCGCCCAGCACGACGGCGACGTCGAGCTGCTGGACATCGACGTCGACGCGGGGGCCGTGCTCCTCCGCCTGCTCGGGAGCTGCGATGGGTGCCCTTCCTCCCCGGTCACCCTTCAGCACGCCGTGGAGCAGGCGATCTTCGAGGCAGCGCCCGAAATCACGACGATCGATGTCGAGGAACCCCGGACACCCTCCACCAGCGTGCCCGTGGCGCTCGGACGCAAGCCCGTCTACGAGAGCTGCCCGTCCGAGGTGCTGGCGTGAAGGATCCCCTGGCGGTGCTCCAAGAGCTGCGGGAGGCCCGCCCTCGGGAGTCGGTGCGGGCGGGGGAGCGGTGCGAGCTGTGCACCGAGCCGATCGCGGACGAGCACGGCCACCTCGTCGACGTGGAGGCGCGTCGCCTGCTGTGCGCCTGCCGGGGCTGTTACCTGCTCTTCACCCCCGAGGGAGCCGGTGGTGGTCACTACCGGTCTGTTCCCGACCGCTACCTCGCGTTCACTGACGTCCGGTTCTCGCCCGACCAATGGGACGCGCTCCAGATCCCGGTGAGCGTGGCGTTCTTCTTCGTGAACTCGACGCTTGCCCGGGTGGCGGCCTTCTACCCGAGCCCGGCCGGAGCGACCGAGTCGCTCTTGCCGCTCGACACGTGGGCGGAGCTCGTCGGCGCCCACCCGGCGCTGTCGACGCTGCAACCCGACGTCGAAGCGCTCCTGGTGCGCGCCGACCCCGACGGGGCAGCCAGCGCAGAGTGCTACCTCGTGCCCATCGACGCCTGCTACGAGCTGGTCGGCCACCTCCGCCGGTTGTGGCGCGGCTTCGACGGGGGCCGCGAGGCGCACCATGCGATCGACAGCTTCTTCGACCGCGTACGGGCGAGGGCCCGATGAGCGCGCTCGCCTTCGAGGTCCTGGGTGCCCGCCCCGAGGCCCACGCCGCCGTCCCCACGATCATGCTCCGCCTGAGGATCGCCGAGACCACGGGCGCCACCGTCCACGCCCTGGCCCTGCGCTGCCAGATCCGCATCGAGCCACAGCGGCGCCGCTACGGCGCCGACGAGGAGGCCCGCCTGTACGAGCTGTTCGGGGAGACCCCGCAATGGGGCGAGTCGCTGCGCCCGTTCCTGTGGACGCACGTCGGGACCACGGTCGGTGCGTTCTCGGGCTCGAGCGAGGTCGACCTGCCGGTCGAGTGCAGCTACGACTTCGAGGTGGCGGGCGCCAAGTACCTCCACGCGCTGGGCGACGGCGAGGTCCCGCTGTTGCTCCTCTTCTCCGGCACCGTGTTCACGAGG
>DASTFY010000167.1:0-2281 GCA_035719525.1 Acidimicrobiales bacterium | reverse complement strand
TGGCCGAGCTCGTGGACCCAGATGCCCAACGTGGCCTGCTGGACGGCGAGGTCGCACTGGAGCTCGCCACCGGCGAGGAACCCACCGTTGACCGATCCGTCGCCGAGCAGGATGTCGGTGTCCACGGTGACCGGGTCTGCGAGGGAGTTGCGGTGGGCCCAGATCGAGGGGGCGTTGCAGCCCTGGGCCGCCTCGGTGCCCGCCACGACGACGGCCAGATGGAGCTCGGCGGGCGAGATGTGGTTGTCGTTGTCCGTGTCGTACGCAGCAAAGTCGACGGCGGCGTCCAGCTGCGAGTCGGACAGGATGTCGTTGACCGTGTCCTGGAACACGGCGAAGGTGCTACCGCTGTTCGGGTGGGCGGTGGGCACGTCGACCACGACCACGCCGTCGTCGGCGCGGCCACCGAGGGCCGTGTCGTTCTCGGTCGCCGGCTCGAGGTCGAGAAGGCCGAAGGAGGCCTCGTCGTAGTAGTCGGCCACGCTCTGGTCGGTGCCGAACCACATCGTGGACCAGTCGGTCGGTGTCGTCGTCAGCGCCCGATCGTCGAACTGGGCCAGGATCACGAGCACGGGCTGGGTCCCTGTGGCGGGAGGCGTGTGCGCCGGTGCTCCTTCGGCCGTCTCGATGCGAGCGTCTTCGGCCTCGGCGAGGGCCACCGTGTCCCGCAGATGGGGGGTCAGCTCGGCTGATGTCGGCGGTTGTCCCGAGGACCCGGGACGGAGGCCGGTGGACCGCAGACGGCCGGTCCGGGTGGCCTCGGCGAACGTCCAGGTGCCGACGGCATCCTGGACGACGGTGAAGCCGGCGTCGGTCTCCACTCCGTTGACGTACTCGTCGCCGAAGAGACGACCGACGAACGTCGACCCGTCGGGCTGCGTGATCGTCCGCGGCGTCGGGTCGGCGGGAGAGGCGCCCGCGGCGGCGTCCAGGCCGACGAGGAGACCGCAGCCGAGGCCGATGAGGAGCAGGGACTTGGTGGGGACGGACGACCGCACGGCGGCAGGCTACTGAGCGGGGGCGCGGCGGGGGAGAACGCGGCGGGCAAGGTCCCAGAGCGTCCGGTCCCCCTCGGCGGGATCGGTCCCGCTCGTCGTGGGGCGGCTGGCCGCGATCACGAAGGCCAACGCAGCGCTCGAGAACAGATCCCACCCTGCGGCCAGCTCTCCCTCCACGCTGTTCGGGTCAACGTTGCGGCGCACATTCATGCCCTGGACCAGCGCCATCAGGACGACTGCGAGTGACTCGTAAGTGAAGGGCGGGCGCGGTTCGAGACCGTAGGTTGGGAACCACACGCTGAACAGATCGGCCCAGCGGTGGCTCACCTCACGTGACTGAGTCCCAAGGCGTTCGTCGATCTCTCTGTCGCCGTAGGCCATCAGTGCGAGGATCAGGCGCTCCCGCTCCGGTGGTGTGGCTAGGCCCTCGTAGCTGATCATTGCCGCAGTGCGCACCAGCTCCTCGAACGGAGGGTCGGCCTCCGCAGCCTCAGCTACCGCAATACCAGCCTGCTGGACGGCGGGCAGCTGTTCGGGCGACAGGAGCAGCTCCAGCAGGTCGTCGCGGTAGTCGTCCTGGCTCTCCCAGTAGTGGTAGACGGCACCGATGCTCAGGCCCATGCGGCTGACGATGTCGGTGACCCGGACATGGTCCAGCGGCTCGCCGAGAGGGTTCTCGTAGAGGTGGTCGCGTCCAGCTTCCAGTAGGGCTCGCCGGCCTTCTTCCGGGGGGAGGCGGCGGCGTCGGCTCCGTCGTTCCCGGGTGGCCACACCACGACCCTAACCGCTGCATAGGAAGCACTAGGTACTACGTAGCGCCTGGCGGAAGCGCTCGACCGCGGCCGTCGGACCCTCAGGCGCCCAGGACGCGCGCCATCCCGTCCACCACGCGGTCGATCTGCGCATCGGTGATGACCAACGGCGGGCACATGGCCAGGGCCGTGCCCAGGGGGCGCACGATCACCCCTTCGCCAAGGAGTGCGTCACGGACCTTGGGCGCCTCCCTGCCCTCGGGTAGCTCGACGGCCCAGACCGCCCCCTCACCTCGCACGGAGGTGACCAGGCCGTCGGATTCGAGGCTGCGCAGCCCGGCCGACAACCGGTCGCCTATGGCCAATGCCCGGTCGAGCAGGCCGTCGCCTTCGATGACGTCGAGGTTGGCCATGGCCGCGGCGGCCGCGGTGGCATGACCCGAGTAGGTGTGACCGTGACGGAGGATGAACGTCGGGTCGGAGGCCAGCGCGGTGTGCACGGGCTCGCCCAGCACGACACCGCCGAGGGGC
>DASTFY010000166.1:0-7426 GCA_035719525.1 Acidimicrobiales bacterium | reverse complement strand
GCTCAGCTACACCGTCGGCCGCTTCGACCTGCACCGGAAGGTGCCGGTGGTCGCCGCGCCGCTGAAGGGCGGCGGGTGGATCGCGGCCAACGGCTGCTGCAACAGCGAAATCATCCACCCGGGCTCGTCCCAGACCGTCAACGGACAGCTCTTCTTCGCCCAACGGTTCGCCATCGACTGGCTCCGCCTCGACGACGAGGGCCGGGTCGTCGACGGCGACCCGTTGCTGGTCGAGAGCTGGACCGCCTACGGCGCCGACCTCTTCGCCGCCGCCGACGGCACGGTGGTCGGTGTGCTGGACGGGCTACCGGACCAGATCCCTGGCCAGCTACCCGACCCGAGCACGCTCAACATCGAGAACATCGACGGCAACCACGTGGTGCTCGATCTGGGGGATGGCTTCTTCGTGTTCTACGCCCACATGAAGCCCGGTTCGGTGGCCGTGGAGCTCGGTGACCGGGTCGAGAACGGTGACTTCCTAGGTCATCTCGGGGAACTCCGGCAACACGTCGGCCCCGCACCTGCACTTCCACGTCGTGGACAGCGCGTCGGCGATCGGCTCGGACGGGCTCCCGTATGTGTTCGATCGGTTCGCCTACGAGGGTCAGGTCGACATCGACCGGTGGAACGCGGCCACGACACTCGGGGGCCGATGGGACCAGGGTCGGATCCCGCCCGAGCCTCGCCGGGACCAGTTCCCGCTCAATCTGAACATCATCGCCTTCCCGGACTCCTGAAGGCGTCGTAGCACCCCCTGAGTAACGTCGGCACCATGCCGAGAAAGGGCTCAGAAGACGCGCGTGCTGCCGCGCCACGCGGGGCGATCGAGGCGCTGGAGCCGGTACAGCGGGTGGAGGAACTGCGAGGGCTGATCGCCTACCACAACCAGCGCTACTACGAGCTGGACGAGCCCGAGGTCTCCGACGCCGAGTACGACGCGTTGCTGCTGGAGCTGAAGGCGCTGGAAGAGCAGCACCCGGACCTGGTCGTGCCCGATTCACCGACGCAACGGGTACAGGGCTGGGCTGCGACGACGTTCTCGCCCGTCACCCACCGCGTGCCGATGATGAGCCTCGACAACGCCTTCGACCAGGACGAGCTGGCGGCCTGGGGTGCGCGCGTGGCTCGGGGGTTGGCGGGGCAGCAGGCCCTCTATGCCTGCGAGCTCAAGATCGACGGGCTGGCCATGAGCCTGCGCTACGAACGCGGCCGCCTCGTCCAGGCGGCCACCCGCGGTGATGGCCAGGTGGGGGAGGACGTCACGGCCAACGTCGCCACCATCGCCGTCGTGCCCAAACGCCTCCCCGCCGGCGCGCCCGACGTGCTCGAGGTCCGGGGCGAGGTCTATATGCCGGTGGAGGCCTTCGAGGAGCTGAACCGGCGGCAGGAGGAGGCCGGCCAGCGGCGCTTCGTCAACCCCCGCAACTCCGCCGCCGGCTCGCTGCGCCAGAAGGACCCGTCGATCACGGCCAGCCGGGAGTTGGCGTTCTGGGCCTACCAGCTCGGCGAGGTGGTCGGCGGCCCGGAGCTGACCAGCCACCACCAGACCCTGGAGCTCCTGCGCGACCTCGGCCTGCCGATCAACCCGGAAGTACGCGTGCTCGACTCGCTCGATGCCGTGGAGTCCCTCTGCCGCCGCTGGGAGGCGCACCGGCACGACCTCGGCTACGAGATCGACGGCGTGGTCGTCAAGGTCGATGACCTGGCCCAGCGGGAGGCCCTCGGTTTCACGTCGAAGGCGCCGCGGTGGGCCATCGCCTACAAGTTCCCGCCGGAGGAGCGCACAACGCTGCTCAACGACATCATGGTGTCGATCGGGCGTACCGGCCGGGCCACGCCCTTCGCCGTCCTGGAGCCGGTGTTCGTCGGCGGCTCGACCGTGGGGGTCGCCACCCTCCACAACGAGGACCAGGTGCGGGCCAAGGACGTTCGCCCCGGCGACACGGTGGTCGTACGCAAGGCCGGCGACGTCATCCCCGAGGTGGTCGGGCCGGTCCTGTCGCTCCGCGCCGACGGCACCCAGCCGTGGGAGTTTCCCACCGTCTGCCCCTGCCCGCTGCGTTCGACGCTGGTGCGGGCCGAGGGCGAGGCCGATACCCGCTGCGTGGAGCTCGCCTGCCCGTACCAGCGAGACCAGCGGATCATCCACTTTGGATCCCGCGGGGCGATGGACATCGAAGGGCTGGGCGAGCGGACCGTGATGTTGCTGTCCGAGCTCGGGCTGGTCAAGGACGCGGCGGACATCTACACGCTGACGGCCTCCGACCTCTTGGGTCAGGAGGGCTGGGGCGAGGTCAGCGTCGGCAACCTGCTGGCGGCCATCGAGGCGTCGAAGTCGCGCCCGTTGCCCCGCCTTCTCACCGCGCTCGGGATCAAGCACCTGGGTCCGGCGGCGTCGGAGGCGCTGGCCCGGGGCTTCGGCACCCTCGATGCCATCATGGCGGCCAGCGAAGCGGATCTGGCGACCACCGGCGGAGTGGGCACGGTCATCGCCGAATCCATCCGTCGGTGGTTCGCCGACGACGGGAATCGGGACATGGTGGAGCGCCTGCGCACCGCCGGCGTGGAGTTCGGCAAGATCGAGGTGAGCCGGCTGGCGCAGGTGCTCGCTGGCAAGGCGGTCGTGGTCACGGGCACCCTCGACGGCTTCAGCCGCGAGGAGGCGGAGGCCGCCATCAAGGACCGGGGCGGCAAGAGCCCGGGGAGCGTCAGCGCCAAGACCTTCGCCGTAGTGACCGGGCGCGAGCCGGGCGCCAGCAAGCTCACCAAGGCCGAGTCGCTCGGGGTCCCCGTGCTCGACGAGGCCGGCTTCACCGCCCTGCTGGAGACCGGCGAGCTTCCGGGGACATAGGCCGCCTCAGGCCACCCGGAACGACCAGGTGTACTGGCGGGCGTCGGCTTCGGTCTCCTCCAGCTTCCAGAAGCGGGCGGTGATGGTGTGGCTGCCCGGGTCCAGCTCGGTGATGGGCGCTCCGGGCAGGTCGATGGGCTGGTAGAGGAGCGTGTTCTCGGCCGGATCGAAGCGCACGTTGACGATGCGCTCGACGACGCCCGGGTTGGCGCTGTCCGACGCCACCAGCTCCTCGGTGATGAGGCGCTGGCCGTCGATCACCAGCTCGCCCGTGTAGCCGGTCGCCAGGTCGATGCCCATCTCGGACTGCCGCAGCACCAGGTCGTCGGGGCTCGGGATGAGCCGCTCGATGGCCGGGGTGCGCACACCCTGGGCGTCGCTGCCGGTCCGAGCACTGGTGAAGGCGTACAGGACCAGGACAAGACCCACTGCGAAGCCCACGCTGACGAGAAAGCGGCGGAGGTCGATGCGCACCCGGGCCACTTCCACAGCATGGCCGAAGCCCGAACCCTTTCTTCGTCGCCCGCCTCCGCTGCGCTTTGGCGGGCTCCTACTCGCTTCACTTGGCAATGCCTCTGGCGTCGTTGCGGTTGCGCCGGCTGGCCTGGCGTCGGCTGTGTCGACGATCTCCGCGTTCAGCGCGGAATGCGCCGACACAAGCGCAGGCGGGCCAGATCCCTGCCCCGCGTTGTGGGACCGCACGAGCCGGACGCACCGCCTGGGTCTGGTGCCACCGCCGCCAAGATGGCGAGCAGTAGGTTCGTTTCCCGGATGTCTGGCTACGGCGAGGAGCAGATCGGGCGGGTGCTCGGCGGGCGGTACCGGCTCGTCGTCGCGGTCGGAACGGGCGCGTCCGCCACCGTCTACCAGGCCGATGACGTCCAGCTCCGACGGCGAGTGGCGGTCAAGGTGCTGCACCCGTCGCTGGCCGACGACTCCGCCTTCCTACGTCGGTTCCAGGCCGAGGCGCAGGCGGCGGCCGCCCTCAGCCACCCCAACATCGTGGCCATCTTCGACTGGGGAGCCGACCAGCATGTGCCCTACCTGGTGCTGGAGTACCTCGGTGGAGGCAGCCTCCGGGCCATGCTGGATCGCGGCCGCCTGCTCTCGCCGTCACAGGCGCTGATGGTCGGCCTCGAGGCCAGCCGGGGGCTCGACTACGCCCACCGCCGAGACCTGGTCCACCGGGACATCAAGCCCGCCAACCTGCTCTTCGGCGAGGATCGGCGCCTCCGCATCGCCGACTTCGGGCTGGCCCGCGCCATCGCCGACGCGGCGTGGACAGAGCCGGCCGGCGTGCTGTTGGGCACGGCCCGCTACGCGTCGCCAGAACAGGCGAAGGGCGAGCCCGTCAACGGGAAGAGCGATGTGTACTCCCTCGCCCTCACGCTCGTCGAGGCGGTCACCGGGGAGGTGCCTTTCGCGGGCGAGACGACGGTGGCGACGCTCATGAACCGGCTGGATCGACTCATGCCGGTGTCGGCCGAGCTCGGCCCGTTGGCGTCAGTCATCGAGCGAGCCGGGCGGCCGGACCCAGCGGAGCGCTCAACCGCCGCCGAGCTCGGCCAGGGCCTCATCACGGCGGCCGAGAAGCTGCCTCGACCTGCGCCACTCGCCCTCGTGACCACCAGCGCGGTCGTGTCGAGTGGTGACATCACCGCGATCACCCCTCGTCCGGGCCATCCCGCCGCGGTGGCCAGCACCGGGTCTCCCGACCAACGCCCGACCACCATCGTCGACGAACGCCCGCCGGGGCTTCCGCCCGCCGACGGCGTGTCCGACCCGGTACTCCAGCCTTTCGACCCCGACGCCAGTCGGCCACGACGGACGCTGAACGGGTTCCTCATCGCGATCCTGGTACTGGCCCTCGCGGCCGGTGTGGCGATGTACGCCCTGTTCTTCCGCGGAATGGACACCCCCAGCTACCCCGTGGAGGGATTGGTCGGGCTCGAGGTCGGCGAGGCTCGCAACCGGATCGCCACCTACGGCTGGGACGTGACCGAGGTCCGGGAGAAGAACGACACCCAGCCCCTCGACGTGGTGTTCAAGACGGATCCGTCCTCGGGGGATGTCGCGGAGGGCGAGCCGTTCGTGCTCTACGTCTCCGATGGACCGACGCCGTCGGTGCTACCACCGCTCGTCGGCCAGCCCGTCGACGCCGCCACCGCCGCACTGGCCGAGCTCCAGCTCACGCTCGTTGTGTCCGGACAGCAGTTCAGCGAGTCAGCCCCGGCCAACACCATCCTCGCGTTCACCGTCGCCGGCCAGCAGGTGCCAGAAGGGTCACCGGTCGACAAGGGCAACACCGTCGACGTCATCGTCTCGGCAGGCCCTGAACCGCGCACGATCCCGCCCCTGGCCGGTCTGCCACCTGACCAGGCCGAGCAGGCGCTGCGTTCGCTGGGACTGGTGCCGTCGCGCGGCGCGGACGTGTTCGACAACGCGATCGCCGCCGGCCTGGTGGCGATCAGCAACCCGTCGCCGGGCACCCAGGTTTCGCGGGACTCCACTGTCGTCTACCAGGTCTCCAGCGGTCCGGATCTCGTGACCGTGCCCGACCTGAATCTCCTCCGCCTTCAGCCGGCCACCGACGCGCTGACGGCCGCCGGCCTGACCGTCGGGCCGATCGTCGGCAACCCGAACGGCGTGGTCGTGGGCTCGTCCCCGGCTTCCGGCACCTCCGCCCCCCGCGGCTCCGCCGTCGGCCTGACAATGTTCTAAATCTTCGTCGCCGCTCTCCGCTGCGCTTCGATCGGCTCCTACTCGCTTCGCTCGGCAATGCCTACAGCATCGTTGCGGTGCGCCGGCTAAGCCGGACGCACCGACCTAGGCACCTCCGCTGCGCTTCGATCGGCTCCGTTCACGGCGACCTTGGTCGGCGCGATCGGGCACCGTTAGCCTGCGGCACCGCACGAAGGAGGTGGGGCAGACATGGGCGCTCTCGAGGGACGAGTGGCGATCATCACCGGCGCCGGCCGAGGGATCGGTCGTGAGCACGCGCTGCTGTTCGCACGAGAGGGCGCGAAGGTCGTCGTCAACGACCTGGGGGGCGCGGCCGACGGTACAGGCGACGACGTCTCCGCCGCACAGCAGGTGGCAGACGAGATCGCGGCCATGGGCGGCGAGGCCGTGGCGAACGGCGACAGTGTGTCCTCGTGGGAGGGCAGCCAGCGCCTCGTCAACGCCGCCATCGAGACCTTTGGCGACCTCGACATCCTCGTCAACAACGCCGGCATCCTGCGGGACCGGGTCGTGGTCAACATGACCGAGGAGGAGTGGGACGCCGTCGTCGACGTCCACCTGAAGGGCCACTTCGCGCCGACCCGATGGGCCGCGGCCTACTGGCGGGAGCAGCACAAGTCTGGCGTGGCCAAGCCCCGCAATCTGGTGCACACCTCCTCGACGTCCGGGCTGTTCTCCAATCCGGGCCAGTCGAACTACGGCGCGGCCAAGTCCGCTATCGCCACGTTCAGCCAGATCTGCGCCAAGGAGCTGGTCCGCTACGGCGTCAAGAGCAACTGCATCGCGCCTGCCGCGCGGACCCGGCTCACGCTCGCTACCCCCGGGCTGGGTGAGATGATCCAGGCGCCGCCCGAGCCCGGCACCTTCGACGTGTGGGACCCGGCCAACATCAGTCCGCTCGTCGGCTACCTGGCCACCGCGGACTGCCCGTTCAACGGGGAGACCTTCTTCGTGCAGGGTGGCGCGGTCCGCATGGTGAGGTCATGGGAGTTCGGCGAAGGCGTGGAGCAGAACGACCGGTGGACGGTCGACGGGCTCGGCACTGCGCTGGGAACGCTGGCCCCCGCACCGGATTGACCCGGCCGAAAGGGAGCTCCCGGTCAGCGCTAATCGAGCGGAAGCGACGCGCAGACCGAGGAGAGCTCAGTGGCCCTGACGTTCGGGTCGACGAAGCCGCCCTCGACGCGCAGCCGGGCGGAGTCGAGGCGCTGGATGGTGCGCGACGCGACATCGACCTGCCAGTGCGAACACATGAGGACCGTCTGTTGGCCTGCCGGCTGCTCCTCGTGGGCCACGATCCCGAGGCGCATATCGTACCGGCCGCCGTTCACCGGGGTGACCGACGCCGGGATGACCTTGGCCCGCACGATAGGCCCGTAGGCGGTCTGGAGGAACGCGTCGCTTTCGTTCCGCCCCGGGTTGAGCGTGCGAGCATCGTTCCACCGGCCGTCGGCGAACGCGTCGAGTAGCGCCTGGGCGGTGGCGACCGCTTTGGCGGCGGGATCGGGTGCGGGCGTGACTGACGGCGGGGCGGACGAGGCCGTGGTCGGCGCGACCGTTGTCGTGCGGGGCACTGTCGTGGTCGGTGCCACCGTCACCCGCACCGTGGTCGGCACCGTGGTCGGCACCGTGGTCGGCACCGTGGTCGGCACCGTGCTCGCTACGGAGGGCGCGGCCGAGACCGCCGGCGCGGCCGACGACGCCGGCACCGCCTGGGTCGCCGCGGAGGCCAGTCGCTCTGTCGTCTCCGGAGCCGGCTCGGTTTCCGGTGGGGGAGCGGTCCCGGCCACACCCGGGCGCGTCTCGTCGCCGGTGTCGCGCAGGACGACGAAG
>DASTFY010000165.1:0-9766 GCA_035719525.1 Acidimicrobiales bacterium | reverse complement strand
TGATCGTCGATCTGCTGGGCGAGAAGACGATCACGGCCGGCGACGCCGACCGCTACGCCGCCCGGTTGGCCGCGTTGGTGGCGGCGCTGACCGGGGCCGCCGGTCGGCGGTCGGTCGCCATCAAGCCGACGGCGCTGGCCCCCCGTCTCCATGCGCTCACCGCCGACGACGGCCTGGCCGAGGCCAGCGCGCGTCTGGCCCCGGTACTGGCGCAGGCGGCCGAGGCGCAGCTACCGATCTGGTTCGACATGGAGCAGTACGAGGTCAAGGATCTTGTCCTCGAGCTCTACCGCTCCCTCGCCGATCATGCGGACGGTACCGGCATCGTGATCCAGGCCTATCTGCGCGACAGCCTCGGTGACCTCGCTCAGCTCATGGAGTGGAGCACGACGGGCTCGCGGCCGATCGCCGTCCGCCTGGTGAAGGGCGCGTACTGGGACGCCGAGACGGTCCTGGCCCGGGCGCGCGGCTGGCCGGTCCCGGTGTACGAGCGCAAGGGCGACACCGACGCCAACTTCGAGCGCTGCACCCGCCTGCTCCTCGAACACCGGGCCGGCGCCCGCTGGACCGTGCAGCCCGCGTTCGCCTCCCACAACGTGCGCTCCGTCGCCCACGCCATCGCCGTGGCCGACGACCTCGGGCTGCCCCGCCGCGACCTGCAGTTCCAGATGCTCTACGGCATGGAGGGCGGTCTGGCCGGCGCGGTTCGCTCCCTGGGACCGCAGGTCGACGTGTACGCGCCAGTGGGCGATCTCGTCCCCGGCATGTCGTACCTGGTGCGCCGGCTGCTGGAGAACTCCTCCAACGAGAGCTTCGTCCGCCAGACCGGTCGGCATCACGACGCGTCCCGGCTGCTGACCGGGCCGGTGGCCTCTGCCCCGCACGAGGAGGTGGCGGCATGACGGATCTGCCCCCCTACGCGCCCGAGCCGGTCCGACGCTGGCACGAATCCGCGGTGCGGGCCGCCTTCGCCCGAGCGGTCGACAAGCAGGCCACCGACGCTCGCGACCTCGACATCCCGGCCGTCGTCGGTGCCCAGCGCATCTCGTCAGAGGCTCGGCTGACCTCGGTCGATCCCGGCCGGATCGAGCGCACCGTCGCCACGGCGGCGAGCGCCGACGCGGCACTGGCGGACCAGGCTGTCGCGGTGGCGCAGCGCGCGGCGGCGGGTTGGGCCGCCCAACCGGCCGACGAGCGTGCCGGGGTCCTCGTGCGCGCCGCATCGTGGATGCGCGACCGCCGGGACGAGTTGGCGGCGCTCATGGTGTTCGAGGCCGGCAAGCCGTGGCCAGAGGCCGACGCCGACGTCTGTGAGGCCATCGACTTCTGCGAGTACTACGCCCGGGAGGCGCTGCGCCTCGAACGGGGTGGCGAGGTGCAGTCACCGCCCGGAGAGCGGAACCATCTCGGCTACCGCGGTCGCGGGGTGGCGGCGGTCATCGCGCCATGGAACTTCCCTCTCGCCATCCCGGCGGGGATGGTGACGGCCGCGCTGGCGGCCGGCAATGCCGTCTGCTTCAAGCCGGCCGAGCAGACCCCGGCCATCGGCTACCGGCTGGTCGAGGCGTTGGAAGCCGGGGGCCTGCCGCCGGGCGTGTTGGCGTTCCTGCCGGGACGGGGGGAGGTGGTCGGCGCCCGGCTGGTCGAGCACCCGGGCGTGGCGGTGATCGCGTTCACCGGCTCCAGGCCGGTCGGTCTGGCCATCCTGCAGGCCGGCTCGGCGGTGGGTGCCGGCCAGCGGCAGGTCAAGCGGGTGATCACCGAGATGGGGGGCAAGAACCCGATCGTGGTGGACGCCGACGCCGATCCGGACGAGGCCGTGCCCGGGATCGCGGCCAGCGCCTTCGGCTTCGCCGGCCAGAAGTGCTCCGCCGCCTCGCGTCTCATCGTCCACCGGGCCGTCTACGAGCCGGTGGTGGAGCGATTGGTGGCCCACACCGCGCTGTTGGAGCTCGGCCATCCCGAGGCGGGAGCGGTCACGGTCGGCCCGGTCATCGATGCCGACGCGCACGACAGGTTGCTGCAGACACAACGATCTGCGGCCGACCGGTTCCGCGTCCGATCCTGGCGGGAGGACGTTCCCAGCGGCGGCTGGTATGTCGGGCCGATGATCGTCGACCAGGTGCCGCCGGACGATCGGCTGGCTCGGGACGAGCACTTCGGCCCCATCCTCGTCGTGTTCCCGGCTGACTCCATCGAGGACGCCTTCGCCCTGGCCAACGCCAGCGAGTACGCGCTGACCGCCGGCGTGTACAGCCGCTCCCCCGCCACCATCGCCCGGGCGGGCCGGGAGCTGCGGGCCGGCAACATCTACATCAATCGGGGCACGACCGGCGCGGTCGTCGGCCGGCAGCCCTTCGGGGGCTTCGGACTGTCGGGCATCGGCTCCAAGGCCGGCGGTCCGGACTATCTGGTCCAGTTCTGCGACCCGGTCGTCGTCACCGAGAACACGCTTCGTCAGGGCTTCGCCGCCGACCAGCTCTCCGGCTAGGAGTGCACTAGGGCCGTCGACCCCGTGCCGACGTTCGCCGCGGCCTGTCTGGCGTGGTAGCTGGAGCGGGTGAGAGGGCTGGCCTCGACGTGCCCGAGGCCGAGCGCCTCACCGGCGTGCTTGAGCGCGGTGAACTCCTCGGGACGCACCCACCGGGCGACGGGCAGGTGGTTGGTCGTCGGCCGGAGATACTGGCCCAGGGTGACGATGTCGACGCCGATGCCGGCCAGGTCGGCCAGTGCCCCGATGACCTCGTCCTCGGTCTCGCCCATGCCGAGGATCAAGCCGGACTTGGTGGTGAGGCCGGCGGCCTTGGCCCGGGCCAGCACCGACAGGCTGCGGGCGTACCCGGCCGAGGGGCGGACGGCCCGCTGCAGGCGAGCGACGGTCTCCAGGTTGTGGTTGAGGATGTCCGGCCGCACCGCGAACAGCAGGTCGAGGGAGTCACCATTCCCCTTGGCGTCGCTGATCAGCGTCTCGACCACGATCCCGTCCACCCGGCGCCGGATGGCCTCGACCGTCTCGGCCACCAGGGCCAAGCCACCATCGGGAAGGTCGTCCCTGGCCACCATGGTCAGCACGGCGTGGCCGAGACCGAGACGCTCGACGGCTTCCGCCACCCGCTCGGGTTCCGACGCATCGACGGCGTGGGGCTTGCGGGTGTCGACCAGGCAGAAGCCGCAGGCGCGCGTGCAGCGTTCGCCCAGCACCATGAACGTGGCCGTGCCGTCGGCCCAGCACTCGGACAGGTTGGGGCAGCCGGCTTCCTCGCAGACCGTCACCAGACCCAGGTCGCGGACGGCCCGCTTCAGCGCGAGGACATCCTCGCCGTGGTGCACCTTGGGGCGGAGCCAGTCCGGCTTCCGGGTCGAGATCGCCAACCCACCGACCACGCCCGCCTCGGCCAGCCGCCCGTTGCGGTGGTGTGATACCTCGCGGACGGGGGCCCCGCCGCCCCCTCCCCGCGAGAAGGCGGACAGATCATCTGGCCGATGGCGCCAGGCCACGTCCTGGCGCTCCGCCACCCCGCCGCCCCAGGCCGCGGAGGCCCGCGCCGCAACGGCGTCGGCCGCCACGCGCAGGTCCACCGGGACTCCCTCGGCCGCCAGTGACGTCACCGACTTGCCCACGATGCCGCAGGGGATGATGTGGCCGAACATCGCCAGGTCCGTCGCCACATTGAGGGCGAAGCCGTGCATGGTCCTCCCCCGGCTCAACCGCACTCCGATGGCGGCGATCTTGCGAGGGTTCGGGCCGTCCGGCTCCACCCACACGCCCGGATGGCCCCGGAGCCGGCCGGTGCCCGGCAGCCCGAGGTCGTCCAGCGCCTCCATGAGCACCTGTTCGACCGCGTGCACGTACGCCACCGTGTCGGCCATCCCCGAACCGGCACCGTGTTTGGGCGCCAGGGTGAGTACCGGGTAGCCGACGAGCTGGCCGGGACCGTGGTAGGTGACGTCTCCGCCCCTGTCGGTCCGCACCAACTCGGCCCCGACGTCAGCCGGGTCCACCAGGACGTTGTCCGTCGTGGCCCGTACGCCGAGCGTGTACACGGCCGGGTGCTCCAGGAGGAGGAGGTGTTGTCCGCGGCCGTGCTCGAACAGGGCCCGCTGCACCGCCAACGCCTCGGCATAAGGCACCCGACCCAGCCACCGAACGTGCAGCGGGCCCGGGTGCGACACGGTCAAAGTTCCGTGTCCCAGTCCCTGGTCTCCAGGATGGTCTTGGCCGAGAGCAGGAAGTTGGCGGCGTACGCGCCATCGAAGGCACGGTGGTCCCAGCTCATGGCCAGGTTCCCGACCGGGTGGATGCCGATGCCCTCGCTGCCGTCGGGCAAGTCGACCACGACGGGCCTGCGCACGATGGCGTCCGTGGAGACGATCGCCACTTGTGGCTGGTTGATGATCGGCGCTGTCAGCACCGAGCCCGCCGAACCGTTGTTGGACACGGTGAAGGTGCCGCCTTGGATCTCGTCCGGGCTGAGCTTGCGGGACTTCGCCCGGCCGGCCAGATCGCTGATCTCGCGGGCGATGGCGCGCAGTCGCTTGGAGTCGGCATCGCGGACGACCGGGACCAGGAGGCCCTGATAGCCGAGGTCGACGGCGATGCCGAGGTCGATGTAACGGTGCACGACCAGTTCGCCTTCGCCGACGCTGGCGTTGAGGTGAGGGAAGTCGGCCAGGGCGTCGATCAGCGCCCGGCAGATGAAGGGCAGGTAGGTCAGGGTGAAGCCCTCGCTGGCCTTCCATTCCTCCTTGACCGCGCTGCGCGTCCGGTCGACGCCGGCGTAGTCCACCTCCACGACGCTGAAGGCGTGGGGAGCGACCGCTCTCGACATGACCATGTGCTGGCCGGTCAGTTGGCGGATCTTCGACAGCTTCACCGGCTCGTCTCGCGTACCGGCCCGGGCCGTGGCCGCCGGGGCGGGAGCGGGGCCAGCTTCTGAGGGGGCAGCTTGCGGGGGGGCAGCGGCCGCCGGCGGAGCGACCGCCGCCGGGGCCGGTGCGGGCGGCGCCGGGGCCGGCGCCGCCGGGGCGGGACCGGCGGCACCGTTCTTGTCGATGTAGGCCAGCACGTCCTCGCGAGTGATGCGTCCGCCGGTGCCCGTGCCGATGATGGCCGCGGGGTCGAGCCCGTGCTCGTTGACCAGCCGCCGCACGACCGGCGACAGCAGCCGGTTGTCACCACCCGACGGGGCCAGCTCAGGAGGCGACGGTGCCGCGGGCTCCGTGGCTTCTGGCCGAGTCGCAGCCGCGGGCTCGGCCGCCGGCGGCGGGCTGGGTGGCGGTGAGGCCGGTGCCGGGGCAGCCTCCGCCGGGGCCTCGGCCGGAGGAGCCTCGGCCGGAGGAGCCGGCGCCGGCTCAGCCTGGGCGGGCTCCTGGGCTTCGGTCGAGGCGGCGTCGGCCGCCTCGAGGTGTGCTCCCGTGACGCCGGCCGGGGTGGGTGCAGGTGCGACTGCGGCCTCGGACGTCGCCGCCGGCTCGGGCGAGGTCGCGGCGCCGCCATCGCCGTCACCCACCACGGCGATCACCGCGCCCACCGGCACGGTGTCGCCCTCGTTGACCCGGATCTCGAGCAGCGTCCCGCCGATGGGCGAGGGCACCTCGGTGTCCACCTTGTCGGTCGACACCTCGAACAGGGGCTCGTCCAGGGCGATCGCGTCGCCGACGGCCTTGAACCACTTGGTGATGGTCCCCTCGGTGACGGTTTCACCGAGTTGGGGGAGGGTCACGTCGGCCATCAGGCGTTCAGGCTCCTTCCGGTGAGCGAGAGCATCGTCTCCCCGAACAGCTCGGAGAGGCTGGGGTGGGGCTGGAGATACTCGGCTACCTCGGCCACCGTCGCCTCCCAGTTGACGGCCAGGTACCCCTGACCGAGCTGCTCGGTGACCAACGGCCCGACCATGTGAACGCCGAGCACCTGGCCCGGCTTCCCATCGGCATCCTTCTTGGCGATCACCTTCACGAGGCCGTCGGTGTCACCGATGATCTGCGCCCGGCTGTTGGCGCGGTACTGGTGCTTGGCGGCCACGATGTCCAAGCCCGCCTCCTTGGCGGACTCCTCCGAGTGGCCGGCCCAGGCCACCTCCGGGAAGCAGTAGATAGCCCACGGCACCCGGTCGTACATGACCGGCATCGGCTTCTCGCCCAGCATGTCCTTGACGACGACGACGGCCTCGGCGTAGGCCACGTGAGCGAGCTGGGGCGAGTCGATCAGGTCTCCCAGCGCGTAGACCCCGGGCTCAGCCGTCCGGCAGTAGTCGTCGACCACGACGAAGCCCCGCTCGTCCACCGCCACCGCCGTACCCCGGAGGCCGAGCTCGTCGGCGTAGGGCCGCCGACCGACCGACACCACCACCGCGTCGACGTCGAGCGTCTCGGCACCTTCCGGGCTCGTCGACCCTTCGGTTCTCATCGCGCCGATGTCACCGAACTGGATCGTCGTTCCGCCGTCGCCGTTGGGGGTGTGGCCCCGCACCATCACGCTCGTCTTGATGTCGATGCCCCGCTTCTTGAAGGCCCGTACCACGACGTTGGCCACGTCCCCGTCCACACCCGGCAGGATCCGCGGGAGGGCCTCCAGAATGGTGACCTTGGAGCCGACATCGGCGAAAGCAGAGGCGAACTCACAGCCAATCGCGCCCCAGCCGATCACGGCCATGCGGGCGGGGATTCGGTCCAGCATCAGTACCTCGTCCGAGGTCATGATCGGACCGCCCACGTCGAAGCCGGGGATGGTGCGCGGCACCGACCCGGCGGCCAGCACGACGTGGCGGGCGTTGAGGGTGGTGCTCGATCCGTCGGCTCCCTTGACGGTGACCGTCCGCTCGGGGCCGAGCGAGCCTGTTCCCTGGTAGGTGGTGATCTTGCGGCTCTTGATGAGCCCGGAAAGTCCCTTCCACAGCCCGTCGACGATCTTCTGCTTGCGGTTCTGGCTGACCGCGAAGTCGATGGGCGGTGAGCCGGCGTCGATGCCGAAGTCCTTGGCGTGGGCGACGTGGCGGTTCACCGAGGCCGTCTCGAGGAACGACTTGGCGGGGATGCAGCCCCGGTGCAGGCACGTGCCGCCCACCTTGTCCTTCTCGACGAGGGCGACCGAGAGTCCCGCCGACGCCGCGTACAGGGCCGCGGCGTACCCTCCAGGGCCACCACCGATGACCACGAGATCGAGCTGTTCGGCCGTGAGGACCACCTCCTGATGGAACCCGGTCAGGGTAGCGCCAGCACTGTCGGACCCGTTCAGGCCGGGTCCGGGTCGAGGCGCCAGACCCGCTGCTCGCCGCCGCGGCTGAAGCTGAGCGACGCCGTCCCTCGCCCTGGCGGGAACACGACCACGCACGACGCCGGTTCCCCGTCGAGCGTCATGGACGCACTGCAGGCCGGCGGGACGCCACCGTCAGCGGCGATCGGTTGCTCCAGGTCGCCTCCGACCAGCAGGCTGAAGCTCGACGTGGGCACGTCGGCCGAGGCCCCGACCGAGGCCATCTCGACGGTGACACGGATCTCCGACCGGTCACGCTCGCTGCTCACCACCGTCACCTCGACCCCGCCCACCACCGCCTGTTCGCCCTCCGAAAGGAGCTCGACCGTACGCTCGCTGGTGTCGGAGATGCGGAGGAGCTGGATGCCGCCGGCGACCAGGATGGCCAGGCCGCAGAGCAGGGCGACCACGATCAGCTTCCGAGTGCTCACGGCGCCGGAGGTTACGAAGACGGTGAACGAACGCGGAACTCGCCCGGGCCAGCGACGACCGATTGGCGGCAGCCATCCGTAGCATGCGAAAGGTGCGACGAGCAGTCTCGCTGGGAACGTCGGCCGTGTTGGCGGCGATCGTTCTGGGTTGCGGGGGAGGAAGCTCCTCATCGGCCACCACTGAGCAGGACGCCGTCGTCCGCACGCTGGCCTTCTCTGCACCGGTCGTGGGCGGCGGCGAGCTCGACGCTCGCAGCCTGGCCGGCCGGCCCGTGGCGTTCTGGTTCTGGGCGCCCACCTGAGTGATCTGCAACCACGAAGCCCCCTCGGTCGAGGAGGCCCACCAAGCCCACCGGGACTCCGTGGAGATCATCGGCGTGTCGTGGTCCGGAAGCGACCAGTCGATGCAGGCCTTCGAGGAGCGCCACGCGCTGACCTTCCCGTCGCTACGGGACGACGACGGCTCCCTATTCGCCCAGTTCGGCGTGGTGAGCCAGCCGGCGTGGGTCTTCGTGGGCGCTGACGGCACGGCGGAGACCGTGCAGGGCGCCCTGGACGAGGCCGCGCTGCAAGCTCGCCTCAGCGCGCTCGGCCAGCAGGACTGACAGAATCGGTCCGATGGGTCTGCGCGACATCGGCAAGCGGCTCCGGGCCTCGGTGGACGACCTCGACAACTCGCGGCTCCAAAGCCGCTTCGTCGGCAAGGAGTTGGCGGCGATCGCCGGTCTCCCGCTGCGCACTCCGATCCGCGTGGGGGGCGAGGTGACGCGGATGCGCATCACCCCCCGATCCGGTGCACCCGCGCTGGAGGTGGTGGTGTGCGACGGCACCGGGGACCTGGTGGTGCTCTTCACCGGGCGGCGGAGCATCGGCGGCATGGGCAACGGCCGAGGCGTTCTGTTCGAGGGGGTGGCCCACGAGGAGCGGGGTCACGCCGTGCTCCTCAACCCCGCCTACACCTTGCTCCCGTAGAAGCCGCCTTCCCCTCGAACCTCATGAACCCGTGAGAATGGCCCGGACCTCGTCCTCGGATTCGCTGGTGACGAGCACGACCACCTCGTCGCCGACGCGGATCAGCGTGTCGCCGCGCGGTACCACCACGCGCTCCTGACGGATCACCGCGACCACGGTGGCGTCACGGGGCAGGTTCAGCTCCACGATCTCCTTGTCGGCCGCGGGTGAGCCCTCGGCCAAGGTGACCTCGGCCAGCTTGGCCTTGCCACCCTCGAAGGACAGCAGGCGCACGAACGAGCCGACCGAGACCGCCTCCTGCACCAGAGCGGTGATGAGGTGGGGGGTCGACACCGCCACATCGACCCCCCAGAGCTGGTTGAACATCCACTCGTTCTTGGGGTTGTTCACCCGGGCCACGACCCGCGGCACGCCGAACTCCTGCTTGGCCAGGAGCGAGACGACCAGGTTGTCCTCGTCGTCCCCCGTCACCGCGGCCACGACGTCGGCCTTGTCCACCTGCGCTTCGGCCAGCCGGGTGGCCTCACAGGCGTCGGCCTCCAGCCAGGACACCCCCGCCGGCTCGCCGGAGCGCTGGGCGGAGCGCACGACGGCCGGGTCGTTGTCGAGGATGAGGACGTCGTGGTTGCCCTCGTGGAGCTGCTGGGCGATGAAGCGGCCGACGCTCCCACCGCCCGCGATGACCACACGCATCAGTGCCCTCCCTTGGACGGGCCGGCCGCCAGCGTCGTGTCCAGCGCGGCGACGGCGTCACTGACCACGGCCAGGTACAGGACATCGCCGTCCTGGGCGACGAGGTCCGGGTTGGGGACCTGGGCCACTCCCAGGCGACCGACGGCCGCCACCCGCACCCGTCCCGGCTCCTCCAGGTCGGAGATCAGATGACCTGACCACGACGCGGCGATGCTGCGTTCGATGATGGAGACCCTCGCGCTGGGGTCGATCCACTCCACGGCGGTCTGGCCGGGCAGGATGCGGCGCAGGACCCGCTCGGTCGTCCACGCCACCGTCGCCACGGTGGCGATGCCCAGGCGCTGGTAGATGGCGGCGCGGCGCGGGTCGTATATGCGGGCGACGACGTTGTCGATGCCGAACGTCTCGCGCGAAACGC
>DASTFY010000164.1:0-5945 GCA_035719525.1 Acidimicrobiales bacterium | reverse complement strand
TGACGGCGGCCGCCACCTCGTCGGCCCGTCCCGGCCGCCCCACCGGGATGAGCCAGTCCATCTTGTCGCTGGACGTGCCGACCCCGCGGTCGACGTCGACCAGATCGCCCAGGACCTCGGCCGAGTTGGCCCGGATGGCGGTGCTGATGACGCCTGGCGCCACGACGTTCGCGGTGATCCCGCTGCGCCCCAGGTCGATGGCCAGCCGCCGGGTCATCCCCTCGATCCCGGACTTCGACGCCGCGTAGGAGAGCCCGTCGGCGCCGCCATGGACACCGGCCACCGAACCGATGCTGATGATGCGGCCACGGCCCCGTGGCGCCATCACGGCGCTGGCCGCCTTGCAGCCATGGAAGCAGCCCGTGAGGTTGACGTCGAGCACGCGGTGCCAGAGCTCCGGGGTGGTCTCCTCGATGCCGGCGTAGCCGTCGAACACGCCCGCGCAGCTCACGAACACCGCCAGGCCGTCGCCGTCCTCGTCGGCGGCACCGACGAACCCCTGCACCGCGAGGAAGTCGGCCACGTCGACGACGTGCACGCGCACCGGGCCGAGTGGCTCCAGCTCCGCGACCGTCTCGCCCAGGCGCGCCGCGGAGACGTCGCTCGCGTGCACGATGTCGCCCTGCTCGACGAAGGCGCGGGCGACGGCGCGCCCGATGCCCGAGCCGGCGCCCGTGACCGCTACGACCCGTCCGGCCATCCGGCCTCCTTGTGGTCGGCGGCGAAGTCCCGCTCGGAGCGGTCGGCGTAGTCGACCTGCTCCTCGGCGACGACGCGGATCGGTCGCCCGGTCCGCAACTCCTCCGAGAGGTGGGCGACGACGCCGGGCAGCGTGGACAGCACGGCCAGCCCGGTCATCTCCTCGGGCGTGAAGCCGAGCTCGACCAGCACGACCGCCATCATGCCCACGTCGTTGATGGGGATGTCGGCCTTGCCGGGCAGCGCCGTGAACGCCCGGTGGACCGCCTCGTAGAGGCGGGGCCGCTCCCCCCACAGGCCGCAGGCCTCGGCCACGTCCCGCAGCCGCTGCGCCCGGGGATCGACGCCCTGGAAGCGCGGATGGCCGAAGCCCGGGATGCGCCGACGCTGCTCGCCCGCCTCGGCCACCAGCGCCGCGGCCAGATCCTCGACCCCGACACCGGTGGCGACGAGCCGTTCGTGGGCAGCGAGGACGAACCTCGCCGTGTCCTCCGGGGCCAGCGTGTAGCGGCCGACGGCGAGGACGGCGGCCGCCATGCCGGCCACCATGCTGGGGTTGGCGGACACGGTGTACCGGGCCGCCACCGTGCCCGGCTTCTCGAGGGCGTAGTCGAGGACGGCGTTGAGGACGGCGTCCAGCGCCCGCGCCTCCTGGGGCGACGGCAGGCGGCCCCGCAGGAGCAGGAAGGCAGAAGCGGTGAAGGTCTGGCCACCGATCAGCTCCTCGAGGTCGTAGCCGCGGATGCGGACCTTGTCACCGTCGATGCGGCTGACCATCGACGTCCAGTAGGCCCCGGGGCCCTGTCCAGCAGCCTCCATGCCGACCCCTCTCCCTTCATCCGGCGGCGCGCCGCGCCTCGGCCAGCAGCTCGTCGGCGATGAGGAGCTGCAGGATCTCGTTCGTCCCCTCGCCGATGGCCATGAGGGGCGCGTCCCGGTAGAGCCGTTCGACGGGGAAGTCGGCCGTGTACCCGTAGCCGCCGAGGATCCTCATCGCCTCCAGCGAGCAGTCGATCGCGGTCTCGGACGCGAACACCTTGGCCATCGCCGCATCGCTCCGGGCGCCACCCTTCCGGTCGATGCGGGCCGCGGCGGCGTGCGTGAGCAGGCGCGCCGCCCGGACACCGATGGCCATGCCGGCCAGCTTCAGCTTGATGGCCTGGTGCTCTCCGATCGGCTGCCCGAAGGCTTCCCGCTCGGTCGCATAGCGGGTGGCAGTCTCGAGCGCGGCGCGGGCGATCCCGACGCTGGCGGCGGCCATGTAGATCCGGCCGCGGTCGAGTGCGGCCAGCATCTGCGAGAGCCCGGCGCCCTCGACGCCGCCGAGCAGGTTGCCGGCCGGCACGACCGCGTCGTCGAAGACCAGCTCGCACAGCTCCACGCCCTTGTGCCCGAGCTTGGTGATGTCCCGCCCGAAGGTCCATCCCGGCGTCCCCTGTTCCACGAGCAGAAGGCTCATGCCGCGATGCGGCGGGGTGGCCGTCGGGTCGGTCACGGCCAGCACGACGAGGGGATCGGCGTGGCGGGCCTGGGTGATCATGGTCTTCGTACCGTTGATGATGAGGTGGTCGCCCCGGCGGTCGGCCCGCAGCGTGATCGCCTTCAGGTCGCTCCCGGTCGAGGGTTCCGTCAGAGCGATGCCGCTCATGCGCCGTCCGGTGGCCAGGTCCGGCAGGAAGCGCCGACGCTGCTCCTCAGTGCCGAACCGGCTCAGCAGCCAGCAGCCGCTCTGCGAGCTCCCGACGACGCTGGCCAGGCCCATCCAGCCCCGGGCCAGCTCCTCGAAGACCAGGGCGTAGCCGACAAGGTCGAGGCCCGAGCCGCCGTGCTCCTCGGGGATCGACATACCGAGCACACCGAGCTCGGCCAACCTGGGGAGGAGGTCAGCCGGATAATCGTCGGCCCGCTCGCGCTCGCCCACCACCGGGATGACTTCCCGCTCGACGAACTGGTGGACGGTGTCGCGCAAGGCGCGGTGCTCCTCGTCGAGCTCCCCGTCCGCGCTGCTGGCGGCGCTCAGGTCGGCCCTCACCAGTGGACGCTGGCGCCCGGCGCGATCGCCTCCAGATCACGCCCCCAGCGGCACTCGGTCATGTCGATGTCGGCCTCCTTGCCCAGCAGCAGCTGCGCCACGAGCTTGCCCGTCATCGGCCCGGCGGCGTTGCCGAACACGTGGCCGGCGGCGACGAACAGTCCCGGTGTGACCTCGTCGACGATCGGGACGAGATCGGAGGTGTAGGGCAGCACGCCGGCCCACGCGCGGTCGATCCCGACATCGCGCAGGCCCGGGAAATCGTCCCCGATCGCGGTGGCGGTGTCCCGGAGGCCCGACAGCGTGACCTCGTGGGTGACCTCGGCCGGGTAGTCCATCGGGCAGCCCAGGAGCGTCTCGCCGTTCGCCCGTTGCGAGACGAGCTGGAGCATCCAGCGGCCGGACTCGATCTCGTACGGAGCCAGGAAGTCGGCCTCGTTCCAGGATGGCAGGTCCGAGAACAGCGTGTACTGCTTGGCCGCCAGCGGGCCGTAGACCACCGGGAGGATGTCGAGTGGTCGGGGCACCGTGGCCAGCACCTGGAGCCGCTCCATGCCGACGGGGACGGCCACGTCGTCCGCCGCCAGCAGGCGCTGCGTCCAGGCGCCGGTGGCGATGACGACCATGTCGGCCTCAAACCGACCTGCGGTGGTCTCGACACCGACGACCCGATCGCCGGCACGCGCCAGAGCCGTCATCGTGACCCCCTCGCGCACGTCGGCCCTTTCGGCCCTCGCGCCCGCGGCGAGCGCGGCGACGACGGTCGGTGTGTTGATCTGGGCGTCATTGGCGCAGAAGCTGGCCCCCAGCACGTCGGGCCGGATGGGCCCGACCAGGCGGCGGACCTCCGCCCCGTCGATGAGCTCCATGTCGAGGCCGTCCTCCCGGCGGTGGCCGACGAACTCCTCGAACACCCGACCCTGCTCCGGCGTCAGGAAGTAGATCAGCCCGCCCTCGGCCCGGAACTCGAAGGGCTCGGGAAGGTCCCGCAGCAACTCGTCGTAGAGCCGGCGGCCGGCGAGTGAGACCTCGAGCGCCCAGCCGGGGTTCCGGCAGTGGAGCCACACGAAGCCCGGGTTGCGGCCCGACGCCCCGTAGCCGATCGCCTCCTGCTCCAGGAGGGTCACGGACAGCCCCTCGCGGGCGGCGTAGTAGGCGGTCGCTGTGCCCACGAGACCGCCACCGACGACGACGATCCGATCGGTCACGCCGAGGCCTTCGTCCTCGAGCCCATCGGGTCGCGACCGGTCAGGAGGGCGGTGATCTCGGCCGCCTGCTCCGTGCTGTGGGTGTCGTGCCGCTGGTAGTAGCCCGCCCGGCTCATGCGGTACTGGCCGCTGGCCCGCAGGTCGGCGAACAGCTCGGCCACCTTCACCGCCATCAGGTTGGGGTTGACGACCGACAGCGCGGCGAGCTCGGTCGCCCCCTGCAGGGCGGCCAGCTCGTAGCAGGCGGAGATGATGGTGCAGCCGATGACCACCGTCTCGGCGCCTGTGGTCCTCATCACGTCCTCGACCCTGGCGTAGGTGTCCTTGGCGACGGTCAGGGGGTCGAGGACCATGTCGTCGACGAACCAGTCGATGGCATCGACCCCGCGGCAGCTGGCCTCGAGGCCGTAGACCCGGATGCGGTCACGCAGCTCGGGGACCGCCTTGCGATGGTCGGTCAGCACGGCGAAGGAGTGGCCGAACAGGCGGGAGAGCAGCACGGAGGCCTCCAGCGGGCCTACCACCGGGATGTCGACCAGCTCCCGGCACTGCGTGAGCGCGGGATCGTAGCAACACCCGATCACGAAGGCGTCGAAGCCCTCGCGCTCCGCAGCAACGGCCGCGGCCATGATCTCCGACTCGGCCAGGTGCTTGGGCGCGTAGTAGTCGATGTCCCGAGGGGCGTGGGCGAGGTGGCGGATCTCGACCTTGGTGGAGCCGCGCAGGCTCGGCAGGAGCGTGGAGGCGATGAGATCGTCGTAGGCGTCCGTCCCGAAGGGGTTGAGGAAGCAGAGTCGGGGCATCGCGGTCCTTCCACCGGCACGGCGGACTGCTCCCCGCGCTCGGCCATCGAGCGTTCGCCGGGCGGCCGGCGGTCACGGCCAGCGTACGACCGCCGGCCCGTGGTTGCCCAGCGTGGGGCGGTCGTGGAGACTGCCTCACGTGGCGCAGGGACGATCCCAGGGAATGCTCTTCGAGGAGTTCGAGGTCGGCCAGGAGTGGGACAGCCCGGCCCGGACCATCACGGAGACCGACGTCGTCACGTTCGCCGCCTTCTCCGGCGATCACAACCCGCTCCACACGGACGAGGAGTTCGCCAAGACGACCCAGTTCGGCGGTCGCATCTTCCACGGGCCGGGGGTGTTCGCGGTGGCCACCGGCCTCGAGTCGCGTCTGGGGATCAAGGAGGGGACGGCCATCGCCTTCCTCGGCATGACGTGGAGCCTCAAGGCGGCGGTGCGCATCGGCGACACCATCCACGTCCACGAGCGGGTGGCGGCCGTCCGGACGACCGGCAAGCCCGACCGCGGGATCGTCACGTTCGATGTCGCGGTGGTGAACCAGCACGGGGAGGTCTGCCAGGACGGCCAGTGGGTCGTGATGTTCCACCGCGAGGTCGAGCCGTGACGGCGACGACCTTCGACGACGCATTCGTCGCGCAGGTGCGGCGACGGCCGGACGCCACCGCGGTCGTGTTCGGCGCCGACGCCTGCACGTATGCCGGGCTCGACCGGCGGGTGGCCGGGATGGCGGCCCAGCTGGCCGGGGCCGGCGTCGGTGCAGTTGCCGGTGCCGGAGACCGGGTGGTGCTCGTGGCTGACAACTCCGCGGACCACTTGGCGGCGGCCTTCGCCGTGTGGCGGGCCGGGGCCGTGCTGGTGACCATCTATCCGTCGTCGACGGAGGCCGAGCTGGCGTCCGCCATCGTGAGCGTGGCGCCGGCCCTGATCGTCGCGGGAGCGCGGGTGGCGGACACGGCGCAGGCCGCGGCGGGCACCGTGCCGGTGGTCGGGCTGGACGGCTCGGGCGCGCTGGTCGGCCTCCCCGTTCGTTCCGGCGAAGCCACGCCGACGCCGGCGCCGGTGGTCGATCCCGACGAGGTGGCCCTGATCTGCTTCACGTCAGGATCGACGGCACGGCCGAAGGCGGTGACGCAGTCCCACCGAGGGCTGGTGGGCGCGGCAATCGCCTATGCGCGGGTCTGGCATCTCGGTGACGACGACGCC
>DASTFY010000163.1:0-2302 GCA_035719525.1 Acidimicrobiales bacterium | reverse complement strand
GCCGCCGGAGCGCGTTGAAGCCGCCGCGCGAGAACCGCGCACGCTGTGATCGGGCAGCCACCACGTGGCACCCAGGCCGGTGACCGGCGCTCTACTTCACGCTACCCGCCGTCAGGCCGCCGACCAGGTGGCGCTCGATCAGCGCGAACAGCACCACCACCGGCACGATCGCGATCACCGCCGCGGCGAAGAGGTGGTTCCAGTGCTGCACGTAGGCGGTGACGTACGAAGTGATTCCCACCGTCAGGGGCTTGCCGGCCGGGTCGCTCATCAGCGTGAGCGCGACGATGTATTCGTTCCAGGCCGCGATGAACGCGAAGACCACCGCGGTCACCAGACCCGGCAGCGAGAGCGGCAGCACCACCCGCACCAGCGTCCCCACGCGCCCGCAGCCGTCGACCGCGGCCGCCTCCTCGATCTCCTTGGGAATCGAGGCGAAGAAGGCGCGCAGGATCCAGATGGCGAACGCCAGGTTGAAGGCGGCGTTGGTCAGGATGAGCGCGGCATACGTGTTGACCAGGCCGAGCTCGAAGAACTCGCGGTAGAGCCCGACCACCAGCGCCGTCGGCGAGAACATCTGGGTCACCAGCACCACGAACAGGAACGCCGAGCGCCCGGGGAAGCGGTGGCGCGCGACGTAGTAGGAGGCCGGCGTGGCGGCCAGCACCACGATGAGCGTGGACGCCCCCGCCACCACCAGCGAGCTCATCAGCCAGCTCTGAAAGCCGGGATCGCCGAGGACGTCGAGGAAGTTGCCGGGCTGCCAGCGCACCGGCGTCAGACGGGGCGGCGTGATCCGCAGCTCGCCCGCCGGCTTCAGCGCGGTGAGGAGCATGACGACATAGGGCGACAGCAAGACCAGCGCGAGGAGCCCGCCGGCGCCCGTCATCGCCGCCCGCCGTGGGCTCAGGCCTCGACCTCCCGCCACGGCACGGTGCGCAGGTAGACCGCCACCGCACCGAGAATCATCAGGACGTTGACGATGCCGAGCGCGGCGGCCAGGCCGACGTCACGGGCCGCGCTCTTGAACGCGATCTTGTACATGTAGGTGATCAGCGTGTCGTGGCCGAAGCCCGGGTTGCGGTCGTTGAGCGTCCAGACGATGGGGAAGGAGTTGAACACGTAGATCACGTTCAGCACGATCGCCACCACGAGGGCGGGACGCAGCAGGGGCAGCGTCACCGACCGGTACGTCCGCCACCGCGAGGCGCCGTCGACCCGGGCGGCCTCGTAGACCTCGTCGGGGATGCCGGCGAGACCGGCGAGCACCACGTAGGTGGTGAAGGGCAGCGACACGAAGACGCCCACCGCGATCATGGCGCCCATCACCGTCGTGTCCTCGCCGAGCCAGTCGACCGGCGCGGCGAGGATGCCCAGCGTCACGAGCACGTGGTTCAGGATTCCGAAGTAGTAGTCGTAGATCCACACGAAGAGCTTGGCCGTCATCACCAGCGAGGCGGCCCACGGCACGATCAACGCCCACCGGACGAAGCGCCGGCCGGGGAAGCGCTGGTTGAGAAACTGCGCGAGCCCGAGCGAGACCACGACGGTCACCGCCACCACCGTCGCCACCCACACCACGGTGTTCGCCACCACCGCAGCCAATGCCGGCTGCTCGAGCAGGCGCGCGTAGTTCTGCAACCCGACAAAGCCCTGATAGAGACCGGTGATCGAGTAGCGGCCGAGCGACGCGCGGATCAGCGCGACGGCGGGATAGACGACGATCGCGGCGATGAGCAGGAGGCTGGGGCCGAGCCAGAGAAGGGCCGGCCAGTGGCCCGTCCGGCGTCGCCCCCGGGGCCGGGCGGGCGGCGTCAGCGACTCAGCGGCTGCCCGCCGCCTGGGCGTTCTTCTGGAGCTGGTCGAGGACGTCCTTGGGCTTGCCGCCCGGCTGCACGGCGAGGCCGATGTTCTGCTGGACGTCGACCTTCACCCGGTCCCACGCCGGATCGGTGGTCGGCGCCAGCCGCGCGCTGGGAAGAGCATCCAGGTACGGCTTCAGCTTGGCGTTACTGCTCATCTGCTGCAGACCGGACTTCGTCACCGGCAGGAAGCCCTCGGCGGTGATCCAGCGGGTGATGTTCTCCGGCTGGTAGTACAGGTCGAGGAACTTCTTGACCGATTCCTGGTTGTCTTTTTTCTTGAACGCCATCAGGTAGTCCTCGACGCCGAGCGTCACCGACTTGCCGGTGTTGGTCGGCATCTCGGCCACGCCGTAGCTCACCTTGCCCTCCTTGTCGAGCTGGGCGGCCAGCGGGCTGAAGCCCATCACCATGCCGACCTTGCCGTCCTTGAAGAGCTG
>DASTFY010000162.1:0-17112 GCA_035719525.1 Acidimicrobiales bacterium | reverse complement strand
TGGAGGGTGCAATCTCCATCCACCAAGCAGTCGCCGCGAGCTTTGGGCGAGCGGCCGGTTTGGAGGAGGTACGAACCCGTGGTCACTGGTGTGGGCACTGAAGGGGACACTCCACCGGGCTGACACCGCGGCGACGCCGATGTGTCGTCGCCCGCCGCTCACACCGGGTGCTCCCAACCTCGACCGGCACCGATCCGGATCAAGAGCACGCCCTTGGACGCGATGGGCTGGCGACGGCGCTGCGACGTCGCGGCACCCACGAGAAGCCCGAATCGATGGCCTCGATCCGGCCGTGTACGAGCACGGGTCGAGGCCATCGGCACGTCTAATCCTCGGGTTGGGCCTGGTTGAGCCGGCTGCGCTGGTGGCCCGCCCACAGGACACGGCCGAAGATGACGGCGCAACCTGCCGCCATGAGGCCGAACAGGACCAGCTGAGCCCATCCGCCGCGGTCCCCGGGGTCGGTCGGCTCCCGGCCGGTGTTCGGATCGGGGATGACCGAGCGGTCCCCTTGGTCCACCGGCACGGTGGTCGTGCTCGCTCCGGCCGTCGTAGCGGGATGCGCCACCGACACCAGGGCGAGGAGCACCACGAGGGTGGCCAGGAGGCGACGAACCACCCCGCCACCGTAGAAGGTCGGTACCATCCACCTCATGGCTGAGGTGGAGATCGGGCTCGGCAAGTCCGGGCGGCGGGCGTACGGATTCGACGACATCGCCATCGTCCCGAGCCGGCGGACCAGGGATCCCGAGGACGTGGACATCTCGTGGGAGCTGGATGGTCTGCGCTTCGAGCTGCCACTCCTCGCCTCAGCGATGGACGGTGTGGTCTCTCCCGCCACCGCCATAGCGATCGGGCGCCTCGGCGGGCTCGGCGTGCTCAACCTCGAGGGCCTGTGGACCCGGTACGAGGATCCCGACACGCTGCTGGAGGAGATCGCCCAGCTCGACGATGAGAAGGCCACCCAGAGGATGCAGGAGATCTACCTGGAGCCCGTCGTCCCCGCGCTGGTCACCGAGCGCATCCGGGAGATCCGCGACGCCGGGGTGGTCGCCGCGGCATCGGTGACGCCACAGCGCACCGACCAGCTGTTGCCGGCCATCGTCGCCGGCGAGTTGGACGTGCTCGTCATCCAGGGGACGGTCGTATCGGCGGAGCACGTCTCCCGCAACCGCGAGCCACTGAACCTCCTGAAGGTGATCCGCCAGTTCGAGATGCCCGTCATCGTGGGCGGCTGCGCCAGCTACCAGGCGGCGCTGCACCTCATGCGCACGGGCGCGGTCGGGGTGCTGGTGGGAGTGGGCCCGGGCCATGCCTGCACGACGCGGGGTGTGTTGGGCATCGGGGTGCCCCAGGCCACGGCGATCGCGGACGCTCGCGCCGCCCGGATGCGTCATCTCGACGAGACCGGGGTCTACGTGCACGTCATCGCCGACGGTGGGATGGCGACGGGTGGCGACATCGCCAAAGCCGTCGTGTGCGGCGCCGACGCCGTGATGATCGGATCCCCACTGGCCGCGGCGTCCGAGGCGCCCGGCCGCGGATTCCATTGGGGGATGGCGACGTTCCACCCGACCCTTCCGCGCGGCGCCCGCGTCCGCACCCACATGCGCGGCACCCTGGCGGAGATCCTGATCGGTCCGGCCCACGAGAACGACGGGCGCATGAACCTCTTCGGGGCGCTCCGCACGTCGATGGCCACCTGTGGCTACGAGACGCTGAAGGAGTTCCAGAAGGCCGAGGTCATGGTGGCGCCCGCCCTGCAGACCGAAGGCAAAGCGCTCCAGCGGGCGCAGCGGGTGGGCATGGGTCACTGACGCGTGGAGCCGGACTTCGACACGGTCCTGGTCGTCGATTTCGGCGCGCAGTACGCACAACTGATCGCCCGCCGGGTCCGCGACGCCGGGGTGTACTCCGAGATCGTGCCGCACAGCATCAGTGGGCCCGAGGTCGCTCGCCGCGCGCCGGCGGGCGTGATCCTCAGCGGCGGGCCGAAGAGCGTGCACGTTCCCGGCGCCCCCGTGATCGACCCGGCCGTGTACGACCTCGGCGTTCCTGTCCTCGGCATCTGCTATGGGGCCCAGCTGGTGGCGCGCCAGCTCGGGGGCGAGGTGGCCCGAACGGGACGGGGCGAGTACGGGGGAACGGACCTCGAGGTCACCGGCGAGGTCAGCATCCTGCTCGACGAGGCTCAGCCGGTCTGGATGAGCCACTTCGACTCCATCGTGCGTGCCCCCGAGGGCTTCCGGGTGACGGCGCGGACGGCGGAAGCACCGGTGGCCGCGCTCGAGCATGCCGCAAGGCGGATCCACGGCGTGCAGTTCCACCCCGAGGTGGTGCACACGCCGCGCGGACAAGAGCTCATCGAGCGGTTCCTGTTCGAGGTGTGCGGCTGCCGCCCCACCTGGACGATGCCATCCATCATCGAGACCCAGGTCGAGGCCGTGCGGGACCAGGTCGGCGGCGGCCGGGCCATCTGCGGGCTGTCCGGTGGGGTCGACTCCGCCGTGGCCGCGGCTCTGGTCCACCGGGCGATCGGCCACCAGCTCACCTGCGTGTACGTCGACACCGGGCTGATGCGGCGGGGAGAGTCGAGGCAGGTCGTCGACACGTTTCGGCGACACATGGGGATCGAGCTCATCCACGTCGACGCCGGGGAGCGGTTCTTCGACCGGCTGCGGGGCATCACCGAGCCGGAGGAGAAGCGCAAGATCATCGGGGAGCTGTTCGTGCGGGTCTTCGAGGAGAACACCGGCGGTCTGACCGACGCCACGTTCCTCGTGCAGGGCACCCTGTATCCCGACGTGATCGAGAGCGGGACGGCGCACGCCGCGGTCATCAAGAGCCATCACAACGTCGGCGGTCTTCCCGAGGACATGACCTTGGCGCTGGTCGAGCCGCTGCGGGCGCTGTTCAAGGACGAGGTTCGCCGACTGGGCGCGGAGCTGGGCCTGCCGGACGAGATCCTGTGGCGCCAGCCCTTCCCCGGTCCTGGCCTGGGGGTGCGGATCATCGGCGAGGTCACGCCTGATCGCGTCGCGTTGCTGCAAGACGCGGATTTCATCGTGCGCGAGGAGATTCACGCCGCCGGCCTCGAGCGTGAGATCTGGCAGGCCTTCGCGGTCCTGCCGGACATCCGCTCCGTCGGCGTGATGGGTGACGAGCGGACCTACGGACACCCGATCATCATCAGGGCCGTGACCAGCGAGGACGCCATGACGGCCGACTGGGCGCGGCTGCCCTACGACCTGCTCGAGCGCATGTCGAGCCGCATCATCAACGAGGTCAGGGGAATCAACCGGGTCGTCTACGACATCACCTCCAAACCGCCGGGCACCATCGAATGGGAATGAGCCCTCTGCCGACGGAGGTCTGTCGTCCTCCGGTCGCCCGCCGAGTCCGGACACCAGCACCGGGTACCAATCCTCCGGCGCAGGACCGAGGTGAGGGTCGGGACGAGGTTGGAGCCGGTCGGGCCACCGCGGGGCGTAGACCCCCCGTCGCGGACGGGTGACTCGGCCCTGCTCCAGTTCGAACCCGAGCGCGTCGGCCAGGGCCTTGACGGGCCGGCAGCCCCCGACGGTGAAGCCATACAGGATCAGGAGAATGTGCAGGTCGCGCAGGGCGAGCTCCCCGTGGAGCTGCAGCAGCGAGAGGGAGACCCTTCGCAGCCAGACGCCGGCCAACACGCGCGCGTCGGCGGCGACCGGGGGCAGCGGTGCCTGATCCGGCCGCGGCGGCCGGCGGGCCCATCCGGCCGGGACGGGAGGCCAGAGCAGCTCATGGACGGCGAGCGCCTCCTGGTCCGCCTCGCGCTTGCGTCGCATCCACTCGACCGCCTCCTGATCGAGTGCGTCGAGCTCGTCGACGGCCCGCTGGCGGCGTCCCTCCAGCATGTGCCGGTCGATCCAAGGCATGCCGATCGCCATGCGGGCGCAGGCGTAAGGATCCTCGTGCAGCCAGCGAGGAGTCGGGGGAAGGGCGCCGTCGGCCCGAGCCGTCGCCGGACCGGTGAGCACCGAGGGGACGTGGCGTGAGCGTGTAGTGGTGGTGGTGGTAGCGGTCGTTCGCATCGGTGGCCTCCCGCGCTGGGCGTGGCGTGGGTGAGGAGGGACGTGCGCTCGCGACGTCGAGCCCGACCCGAGCCGGGCTGAGCGGTGACCGCCGCGGCGCTCGCCGCGGTGTGACGCCACCAGTGCTGGGCGGATCGGTGGGCAGAGTGTGCAGGATCGGTGTGACAGGGTTTGTGCGGTCAGTGCGTGCTCGCAGCGCTGGGTCAAGGCATGCCGTGGGTTGAGCGTCGGCGCGCCCGCTGCGTGCCCGCGCACCAGTACGCCGCGACGCCCTCGACCCGCCCGCCTCCGCTTCTCACGCCTGCGTCACTCGGCCAGCGAATCGCCGGCGAATCGCCGGCCGAGGGGTTCGCTGGTCCGAATGGGTGGGGGAGCCGAGCCTTCGGCGGTCACGGACGGGCGGGCGGGCGGGCGGACGGGCGGTGAAGTGTGGGGCGTTCCGCCTCCGGACACGCCTCCGGACGCGCCTCCGGGGCGCCGTGGGCGCCGGCCACTGCGGCGAGGTCCCGGAAGTCGGGGGTCAAGGGATCACGTGACGCCCTAGGCGCCGACTTGGCTCAGAAAGCCGCCTGCGCCTGCTCCTTCGCGGCGCGATAGTCGGCCTTGCCGTTTGGCGCGCGCGGCACCTGCTCGACGAAGACGACGTGCTTCGGCGCCTTGTACCCGGCCAGGTGGCGCTTCACCTCCGCGATGATCGTGGCACCGTCGATGTCGGCCCCGTGGGCCAACGACACCACTGCGGCGACCGCCTCGCCGAAGCGCTCGTCCGGCACGCCCACCACCACGCAGTCCTCGACCGCCGCCAGTCGCTTGATCGCCTCCTCCACCTCCTCGGGGAACACCTTCTCGCCGGCGGTGTTGATCACCTGGCTGCCGCGGCCGAGGAAGCTGATGGAGCCGTCGGCGTTGACCGTGGCCAGGTCACCCGGGAACGAGTACCGCACCCCGTCGATGACCCTGAACGTGCGGGCGGACTTCTCCGGGTCCTTGTAGTAGCCCAGCGGCACGTTCCCTCCAGCGGCCACCATGCCGACCTCACCCGACCCGGGCTGCACGGGCTGACCGTCCACGGTGAAGACCCTCGTGGTCGGCATCTGGGTGAACCGGGCCGTCTCTGCGGACATGCCCTTCATCGAGATGCTGAGACCCATCGACCCTTCGGTCGATCCGATGGCGTCGATGAGCACGACGTGGCCGATCCGCTCGAGCAAGGCCTCCTTGACCTCGGCCGTCCACATCACGCCCGAGGAGATGATCGACTTGAGCGACGAAGTGTCATAGGGGGTGCCCCGCTCCGCCGCATCGTCGAACGCCCGGATGATGGGCCGGGCGAACGCGTCGCCCACGATGACCACCCCGGTCGCACGGTGCCGCTGGACCACTTCGAAGAGCTCGTGCGCGTCGAGCGAACGGCTGGTCAGGGTGATGACCGTGCCGCCGGCCAGGTGCGGGGTGAGTGCCCCCAGCCAGCCGCCGGTGCCGTGCATCAGCGGGCAGGCCGGCACCGAGATCAGCCGGTCGCCCTTGTCGCCCGCCTCCTTGACGATGCCAGCGATCTCGCTCGGGTCGCTCGGAGATGGCAGCCCGAGCATCGGGAACGCGGCTTCGACGAAGCCACCGGTGAGGCCGCCCATGGCGTACATGACCCCCTTGGGCATGCCGGTGGTGCCCCCGGTGTAGAGCATGTACACGTCGTCCTCGCCGCGCTCGATCCGTTCCATCGGCTCGTGGCCGGCGATCACGTCCTCCCACGCCGCCGCGTCGACAACGGGAACCTCCGCCTCATCCGCCGGCGGACCATCGTCGACGGCGATGAGCGTCTTGCACTCGGGAAGGCGATCCTTGACCCGCGCCACCCGATCGCCGAGCGACGTGTGGAACACCAGCGCCTCGGCATCGGCGTTGTCGAGCAGGTACCACAGCTCGTCGTCGAGGTACCGGTAGTTCACGTTGATCGGCACGGCCCGCAGCTTGAACGCGGCGTACTGCGCCTCGAGGTACTCATTGCCGTTGTACAGGTAGAGGCCGACCTTGCTGTCGTGGCCCAGGCCGGCGGCGCGTAGCGCGCCGGCGGCGCGAGCGGCACGGTCGTCGTAGTCCCGCCACGTTCGGCTCACCGCACCATTGATGACCGCGGGAGTGTCCGGCATGGCGTCGGCGATCGCTTCCCAGACGGTGGCGAAGTGCATCTCCATGGACGGGCATGATCGCGCGGTGACGATCCGGGGCGAGGAGCCGGTGGTGCGGTGGGGACGAGAGCTGGCCCGGTGGGCCATTCCCGAGTGGATCCTCGTCCAGGCGTCAGCCTCTCCGTGGGAATGCGTCCCGGCCGACTTCCGAGCTGACGACGGCCCGGCCGCCGCGCCGCTGTCGGCTCGGTTCGAGCGAGAGGTGATCCCAGCCGGCGGATCGGTCCTCGACGTCGGTTGCGGGGGCGGTCGGGCCAGCCTGGCGCTCGTCCCGCCGGGGGCGGCCATCACCGGTGTCGACGAGAGTGAGGCCATGCTGGCGCAGCTGACCGCGACGGCCGCCGACCGGGCTGTGCCGGTCGATGTCGTCCACGGGCGATGGCCTGACGTCGCGCCAGACGTGGCGCCGGCCGACGTCGTGGTGTGCCACCACGTCGTCTACAACGCCCCCGACATCGTCCCGTTCCTCAGCGCGCTGACCAGCCACGCCCGCCTGGCGGTCGTGGTCGAGCTGACCGCTCGCCACCCGCAGGTCGCCTGGACCGACGCGTGGCGTCACTTCTGGGGTCTCGACCGTCCTTCGGGACCGACGGCGGACGATCTGGTGGCCGTCGTCCGAGACCTCGGGTGGTCACCGGAGGTCTGGCGCCAACAGCGCCCCGAGGCCGACGACCCGTTCACCGACGGCGACTCCGGCGCCCCATCCGAACGCGCCGTCCGTTCGACGCTGCGACGCCTTTGCCTGCCCGGTGACCGTTCCGACGAAGTGGCGCGGTACCTCGCCATCCACGGCCTGGCCTGGCCGCGCGAGATCGTCACGCTGCGCTGGCCTGGTAGCGTCGAAGCCGTCGCGACGTAGCGTAAAAGCCCTGGCGGGACCCGTTCGGCGAGGGTGGGGAAGGACGGAGGAGCGCCTAGTGCGTCGATCACGGATCGTCCTGGGTTCTTTGGCCCTGGCCGTACCCGTGTTCGTCGCGCCGCTGGACCAGGCCGGCGCCGGCTCCGCCGATCCTGCCCGGGTGCGACTCGTCGGCAGCATGCCCCTGCTCCCGGTCGGCGTCATCCCGTCGGCCGCCGTGCCGCCCGACGAGCGGGTGGAGATCCAGGTGCACCTGCTCCTGCGGGATCAGGCCGGCGCCGATGCCCTCGCGCTCGCCGTGGCCACGCCGGGCAATCCGCTACGTGGTCGCTACCTGACGCCGCAGCAGTTCCGCGCCCGTTTCTCGCCGACCGAGGCCACGGTGGCCAAGGTCAGCGGGTGGTTGACCAGCCAGGACCTGACCGTCACCGGAGTCCCGGCCAATCGCTTCTACGTAGCGGCCGAGGGCACGGCCGCCCAGGTGGAGGCGGCATTCTCGACCGCGCTGGTCACGGTCGAGGTCAACGGCGGCCAGCGCCGCGTCAACACCGCCGAGCCCGCGCTGCCAGCCGATCTCGCTTCCAGCGTGGCCGGCATCACCGGCTTGACGCAGGTCTTCGCCCACCCGGCTCGAGTCGGCGGACGCGACGAGTTGCCTGGTGGAGGGAGCACCGAATCCACCGCCGGTGCGTCGGACACCGCCGGCCGCGCTCCTTCCGCCGCGCCCCCCGCACCGGGCTTCCGCAATGCCGGTCCCTGCTCGGCGAGTTGGGGTGAGCAGCCGGCCACCGAGGTCCCGCGCTACGGCAGCGGGTACCCGGACCCGCTCCCGTGGGCCCCGTGCGGATGGACCCCGCCGGAGCTCCGCCAGGCCTACGGCCTCGACGCGGTCGTGGCCCGAGGCATCGACGGTCGGGGAGTGACCGTCGCGGTCGTCGCTGCGTATGCGTCGCCCACGATCCTCGACGACGCGTCGATGTATGCGTCGCGCCACGATCCTGACCACCCTCTGGACCCCTCGCAGTTCGTCGAGCGCAACTTCCAGCCCGAGCGCCTCCAAGGCGAGTGCGGCATCCAGGGCTGGTACGGCGAGGAGACCCTCGACGTCGAGGCCGTGCACGCCACCGCGCCCAAGGCCGACGTCCTCTACGTGGGGGCCCGCAGCTGCGACAGCTCCGACATGGGCGAGGCCGTGGCCGAGATCGTGGACGGACACTGGGCCGACATCGTCACCAACTCGTACGGATTCGGGGGCGAACTGCTCCCGTCGGCCGTGATCGACGCGACGGTCCGCGTGCACACGCAAGCGGCCATCCAGGGGATCGGCCTGTACTACGCCTCCGGGGATGCGGGCGACTACGGCAACGACGCGTCCTACGGCGGCCCGGCGCCCTCGGCCTCCTTCCAGGCGTCGTCGCCTTGGGCGACCGCCGTCGGCGGCACGAGTCTCGGCATCGACGCCGGCGGACAGGTGGCCGTCGAACAGGGATGGACGACCGGTGTCAGCACCCTGGACCTCGCATCGGGCACCTTCCTCCCGGGGGGCAAGGGTGACTTCCTCTATGGCGCGGGCGGTGGAGCGAGCCGCCTGTTCGAGCAGCCGTCCTACCAGGCCGGCGTGGTGCCGAACCGGATCGCTGAGTCGATCGGGGTGCCGCCGCGCCGGGTGGTGCCCGACGTCGGGATGGTGGGGGATCCGAACACGGGGATGCTGATCGGTCAGACCCAGACCTTCCCCGAAGGGGTCAGCTACGACGAGTACCGCATCGGGGGCACCAGCCTGTCTGCGCCGCTGTTCGCGGGTGTGATGGCCCTGGTCGACCAGAGGGGCGGATACCACCACGGCTTCGCCAACCCGTGGCTCTACTCCTTGGCTGGCACGGACGCGTTCCGAGACGTCACCTCTGGCGATCGGACAGCGGTCGTCCGGAGGAACTTCGTCAACGGCACCGACGACAGCACCGGGTTCACCCAACCCACGGTCCGGACCTTCGACGCCGATCTCCAGACCCTGCGGACCCGCCCGGGCTATGACACCCTGACCGGGCTCGGCGCACCGAACGGCAACCGCTTCGTGAACGCCGGGGTGATCGCCCGGGGTCCTGCTACAGCCCAGCCGTAGGATGGCCAGGCCATGCCTGTGGTCGACGGCCTGAACCCGGACCAGCTGGACGCCGTCGTCCACGCCGACGGTCCGCTGCTGGTCGTCGCTGGTGCCGGCTCGGGCAAGACGCGGGTCCTGACCCACCGCATCGCCCACCTCGTGGGCGAGCACGGCGTCAACCCCATGCGGATTCTCGCCATCACGTTCACGAACAAGGCGGCCGACGAGATGCGCGAGCGGGTGGCGGCCCTGGTCGGCCCGGTGGCCCGGAAGATGTGGGTGAGCACGTTCCACTCCGCCTGTGTCCGGATCCTCCGGCGCGAGGCGTCCGTGGTCGGCTACCCGTCGTCGTTCTCCATCTACGACCAGGCCGATGCCCAGCGGCTCACCGGGTACGTGATCCGCGATCTCGCCCTCGACACCAAGCGCTTCACCCCGAAGGCCGTCCACGCCCAGATCAGCCAGTACAAGAACGATCTGGTGTTCGCGGCCGACGCCGCGGCCCGAGCCTCGAACATCTTCGAGCGCAAGATCGCCGAGATCTACACGGAGTACCAGACCCGCCTGATCAAAGCCGGCGCCATGGACTTCGACGATCTCCTCACGACCACCGTGCGCCTGTTCCGGCAGCACCCCGACGTCCTGGAGCAATACCAGGAGCGCTTCGAGCACATCCTGGTCGACGAGTACCAGGACACCAACCAGGCCCAGAACGAGCTGATCCTGGCGTTGGGGGCGCGGCATCGCAACGTCTGCGTGGTCGGCGACTCCGACCAGAGCATCTACCGGTTCCGGGGCGCCGACCTGCGCAACATCCTCGAGTTCGAGGAGGCCTTCCCCGACGTCACGGTGATCGTCCTGGAGCAGAACTACCGCTCCACCCAGACCATCCTCGATGCCGCCAACGCCGTCATCGACCACAACAACGCTCGCAAGCCCAAGCACCTGTGGACGGACCAGGGCCAGGGGGCGCGCATCGTCCGTTACCACGCCGAGGACGAGGGCGACGAGGCCCGCTGGGTCGTGCGCACGTTGATCGATCTCCACGAGCACGAGGGTCACCGCTGGGGCGACATGGCGATCTTCTACCGGACCAACGCCCAGAGCCGGGTGGTGGAGGAGGCCCTCATGCGGGCCGGGACCCCGTACAAGGTGGTGGGCGGTACCCGCTTCTACGACCGTCGTGAGATCAAGGACGCCCTGGCCTACTTGCGCGCCGTGGTCAACCCCGCGGACGAGGTGAGTGTGAAGCGGGTCCTCAACGTCCCCAAGCGGGGAGTGGGCGACACCACGGTCGCCCGGCTGGATGGCTTCGCCACCGCCGAGGGCATCACGTTCGCCGAGGCCCTCCGGCGGGCCGACGAGGTGGGGATCTCCGGCCCCGCCGGCCGGGGAGTAGCGGCGTTCATCGCCTTGCTCGACGAGCTCGGTGCGTTCGTCGCCGACGGCCCGGCCGATGTGCTGCAGGCTGCGCTCGACCGGAGTGGCTACCTGGCCGAGCTGGAGGCCGAGCACTCGGTGGAATCGGCGGGGCGGCTCGAGAACCTGGGAGAGCTCGTCGGCTCGGCCCGTGACTTCGGCGACGTGGCGGAGTTCATGGAGCAGGTGGCCCTCGTGGCCGAGGCCGACGAGGTCGACGGCGACGACAGCCGGGTCATCCTGATGACGCTGCACACCGCCAAGGGCCTCGAGTACCCCGTCGTGTTCCTGGTGGGGGCGGAGGAGGGGATCTTCCCCCACATCCGGGCGCTGACCGAGCCGGACGAGCTGGAGGAGGAGCGGCGGCTGGCCTATGTCGGGATCACGCGGGCGCGAGAACGGCTGTACATCTCCCACGCCTGGAGCCGGACGATCTTCGGCTCGACCCAGTACAACCCGCCCAGCCGGTTCGCCGAGGAGATCCCCGAGGAGTTGGTGGAGTCGCTGGGCGATCGATCGGGGAGGGCCAGTGGTCGGGCGAGCTACCGCGAGCGTGAGCGGTGGCGGCGCAAGGACGACGACGAGACGTGGGTGCAGCATCGCGAGCGGGTGGTCGACGCCGCCCTGGAGGCTGGCCAGCGGCCATCGCCGAAGCCGACCGGGGCCGACGTCCTGGCCCTCCATCTGGGCGACGACGTGCGCCACGCCACCTACGGCGAGGGTGTCATCGTGGACGTCGCCGGGCACGGGGAGCGGGCCGAGGCGCGGGTTCGCTTCCCCGGCCTGGGGGAGAAGACCTTCCTTCTGGCCTGGACCCCGCTCGAGAAAGTGTAGGACCGCCGCGCCTGGCTCAGGCCGCCGACGAAGGGTCGGCCACTCGACCGAGGAACACGACCGCCCCGGTGGCGACGTCGCGGACGAAGTACAGGAAGGGCCGGTCGACGAGCATCGTCACCGGGCCGCCGGTCGGGGCGGCGGAGGTGGCAGCGGCGACGGCGGTCGCCGCCGCCGCCTCTGTGCCTGCCTCGTTCACGCTGAGGTTGGCCTGGTGATGGACGCCGGCCAGGGCCAGGGGCGAACCATCCTCGGCCGTGCCGTCCACGGTTGCGGTCATGGCGCTGAAATCGGCCGTGGCGGGGTCGAACGCGCTCGGCATCCCGGCCGCGGCCAGCGCCTCGTCGAAAGTGAACGAGGACTCGGTGTCCCATCGGGGCAGGCCCAGCTCGACCGGGCGCAGCGCCTGGCCGGCGACGACGGTGGTGATCAGATCCGGCGACACTTGCGCCTCCACCTCCGCCAGGCGCCCCGCCCCGGGGAGCAGCACGGTCATCGTGAGGCCGTAGCCACCGTAGGGGAGGTCGACGGCCTGCCAGCTGTCCGCCGCCGCGTACGCGAGCTGGCTGGACGTCCGCATCGTCGGCACCGACACCGCCGACCCGTCGAGCCGGGTGAACGGGCTGTCGACCGTGGCCTTGACGTCGAAAGGCGTCAACCACGGAGCCTCCAGATGCACGGCGTTGACCAGCATCAGCCGGCTCGAGTCATCCACTGCCGAGGGTGACAGCAGCTGCTGCACCCTGCCGTCGGTCCGATCGCGCACCCAGGCGTTGATCGTCTCCCGGGCGCCGTCGGGATCGGCGGCGAAGTCCGTGACCCGTAGGCCGGCGGCGTACTGGGCGGCCAGGTCGTCGACGAAGGTCGGCGACCACACGAGGCCCTGCTGTCCCCAGAGGGAGCCGGCCACGTCGAGGACGACCTCGATCGGCCGGCCGGCCCCGTCCGGGCGGGTTCCCGACCGGGAGGCGAGCGCCTGGTCCAGCGCGTTCATGGCCGGCGGCAGGGACGCCGGGTCGACGATCTGCAGGAGGCGGTCGATCTCCGCCGCAGTGACACCCGCTGCCCCCTCCCTGGTCATCGCCAGCGCGATGGCGATGGTCGTCGGCGACAGCACGGCGTTGACCGTGGGCTGGCTCGACGCGACGGATCGGTAGAGCGTCGCACCGAGCCCGTTGACCGCCCGAACGGCCAAGTCGGTGGATCCGCCGCCGGGCTGGCGGGGCAGGCGCGAGCGGATCTCGTCCGCGGCTGCGGTTCCGTCCCCGTCCGTAGCCCGCTCGCCGCTCCGGCAGGCGGCCACCAGCGCCAACAGCGCCGAGCCGATCAGGAGCTCCCGTCGGTCCATCGCGCCTCGCCTAGTTGCAGGTGTTGTCGCCGGGGAGCCGCACGCAGACCTTGCCGACGCTGGCCTTGAACGGGTCGGCATGGCCCGCCTTGTCGACGGCCCAAGCGGTGACGCGATAGTCGTGGGGATGGTCGTAGGACGGGAACGTGATGCTGAACCTGGTGCTCTGCGCTCCCGGGTTGGACAGGGGGACGTTCACGGCCGTGAAGGCCGAAGTCCACTGCCCGTCGTGGGAGCCGGCGCCCGCGCAGCCGGGACGGCCGCACCAGTACTCCGTGTGCTGGAGGTTGAGGACCACCACCTTGACCTCGGCCACGCCGGGGCTCGGGCCGGCAGTGTCGGTGGCCGTCCCGCTGACGGTGATCGGGACCGCGGCCGTGCCACCGGGCAGGTTGAACACCTGCTTGTGGGTGGGGCTGTTGATGGCCGTGTCCGGGGCGCCGACGGAATTCCCGACCTGGAACTGGGAGATCGCCACTGGCGCGGCGTGCTGTCCGTGGCCATCAACGGCGTCGGCCACGATCCGGAAGGTCCCGCCGTTGCCGGAGACGGGGACGTCGAAGGTCCACGATGTCGAGGTTTGGCCGGGCGCGGCCATCGCGGCGGGATTGGCGACGGGATGCTTCACCCATGAGCGGCTGGCCGCGTCGTACCAGGCTGCCCCGGCCTCCTGTCGGACGCTGACGAGCACGTTCGCCACCCCGGCGTCGTCCGTGGCCACTCCCGAGACGGGCACCGTGCCGCCGGGCGGGAGGGAAGCACCGTCGGTCGGCGAGTCGATCGCCACTCGGGGCCGGGCGCTGGCGCCGGGGACCCGTCCGAAGGAGTACACGAACCCGTCCTGGCTGGCGAAGTACAGGCGGCCCGACGCGAGTGCAGCGGAGCCATAGATCAGCTCCGGCGTCTGGTACTGCCACCGCAGGCTGCCGTCCTGCGCGTCGATCCCGTACATCGTCCCGGCCACGTCGGCGGCGAACACCACCCGGTCGCCGGCTGGGCCCGACACGGCCGGCGAGCCCACGACCTCGGCCCGCGCCGCGCCGGTGAACCGCCATCGCATGCCCCCCGTCACGGCGTCGATCGCGAACACACCCTCTCCCCATCCGACGTAGATGGTGTCCCCGACCAGCACCGGTGTGGAGCGTCCTCCCGCGTTGGAGCCGGGGGGCGAGTTGGCCTCGGTGTCGAAGTCCCACAGCATGGCCCCCGTGCGCAGGTTGAGCCCGTACACGTGGTGGTTCTTGCCGGCGATGTACGCCGCGCCGTCGGGCAGGCCGTTCACGCCGGGCGCGGAGATCGAGGTACCGGCGCCGACGTCCGCGTCGGGGAACCGTGCCGGTGTCGGGAACCGCCACAGGCGGGCGCCGGTCAGGGCGTCGAATGCGTAGGCGGCGTTATCCATGCTCGAGGCGCCGACGACGATGATCCGCCGGCCGCCGGCGATCTGCCCGAAGGCGGGGGGCGACCAGGAACCCGCCTCTCCGTGGCTGCCCGGGGGATCGCCGAACTGGTCGTAGCTCCAATCGGCCGAGCAGTCGGCGAACGCGTCGTCGGGGTCCACGCCGTGCATCGACCACACGTGCCCGCCGTCGGGCGCGCCGGTGGGTCCGGCATCACCGAAGTAGACGCGGACCCCCGAGCCGTCAGGGTCCACCACCGTCGGCGAGGTCTGCACGATCCCACCGGCGTTGAACGAGCACAGGAGCGCTCCGTCGGCGGCACGAAAGGCGTGCATCCTGGAACCGGACGATCCGATGTAGACCACGCCCTCGTGCACGGCCGGGGCAGCAACGTTGTTGCCGTCCGTCTGCGCTCGCCACACCTGCTCGCCGGTGGCGGCGTCGAACGCGAACACGAAACGGGCCCGGTTGCCGACGAACACGAGCTGCTTGCCGAGCTCGGGGACGGTGGCGACGACGGGCGACGAGTAGACCCAGTGCCCGGTGTTGGCCATGAAGCGCATGCTGAGCTGCCCGACGTTGGACGCCCGGAGCGTGTCATTGCCGGCGAGCCCGCTGTGGCTGGCGTCGCGCAGGAACATCGGCCAGTCGTCGGCCGGGCCCTCTGATGCCGGGACGCATGACGCCATCGTCACGAGGAGAGGGACGGTGGCGAAAGTTGCCGCCGCGATCCGCAGTCGCATGAAGAACCCCCTTCAGCGGTCCTCGGGTTGGAGGTCCAGAGTGAGCGTGCCGCCCTCGTCGATCAGGATAACCACTCGCGCGGCATCGGGGAGCGTGGCCACGTCGACGACACGACCGTCACAGTCCTCCAGCTCCTTGGTGCTCCGATCGACCTGGACCAGGCAGTCGGAGGTGTGGCCCGGAGGCCGTAGCGAGAAGACCCGCCAGCCCTCGAAGTCCCTCGAGCCGTCGTGCACCAAGCCGACGGGCCGCTCGCCGGCGGGACCGATCAGGTTGGGGAACAGCAGCGGTCCGTCGCGCTCCACCGAGTCGGCCAGGCGGTCGACCCGGCCCACCTCGAAGACGTCGGCGCCGATGCGCCGATCGGCGTCGTCGGCATTGCGGGTCACGAACACCGCCATCAGCCACAACAGGCCGAACAACGCCGCGAGGACGGCCAGGCCGGCCAGAACCGGCACCACTGCCCGTGCCACCGGCGAGCGGAGGTGGCGGTCGAACACGCCCGCCAGTGTGCCCGGTCAGGGTTGGAGGGGCACAGCACGCGGGCGTAGGGTCCGCGTCCTGATGAGCGGGCCCTATCGCGTGGTGGTGGCCAAACCGGGCCTCGACGGCCACGACCGGGGGGCCAAGACCATCACCAGGGCGCTGAGGGACGCGGGGTTCGAGGTCATCTACACGGGCCTGCACCAGACGCCGGAGCAGATTGCCGAAACGGCGCTCCAGGAGGATGTCGACGCCGTGGGACTGTCGCTGCTGTCGGGTGCGCACCTGACGCTGTTCCCACGGGTCATGGAGGAGCTGCGCGCTCGCGACCTGGGGGACGTCGTGGTGTTCGGCGGTGGCGTGATCCCGGCGTCGGACATCGCCACGTTGAAGGCGCAGGGCGTGGCCGAGGTGTTCACGCCCGGGTCCTCGCTGGCGGGCATCTGCCGCTGGCTGGCGGAGACCCTCGAGGCGCGACAGGCCGTGGAACCGACAGGAGAGAGGTAGCGGTGGACCTGTTCGAGTATCAGGGCAAGCAGTACTTCGCCCGCTTCGGCATCCCGGTCTCGCCCGGCGGTCCGGCCGACACCGTCGAGGAAGCGGTCATCGCCGCCGACGCGGCCGGGTACCCGGTCGTCGTCAAGGCCCAGGTACAAGTGGGTGGGCGAGGCAAGGCCGGTGGCATCAAGCTGGCCGACAACGCCGACGAGGTCCGTCTCCATGCCGGGAACATCCTGGGGATGGACATCAAGGGCCACGTCGTGCGACGGGTGTGGGTCGAGCACGCCTCGGACATCGCCGAGGAGTACTACGCCTCGTTCACCCTGGACCGCTCGGCCAAGCTGCATCTGCTCATGCTCTCCGCGAAGGGCGGGGTCGACATCGAGGAGGTGGCCGCCACCGACCCGGGCGCCATCGTGAAGCTGCACGTCGACCCGGTCGACGGCCTGTCGAGCGAGGCGGCACGCGCCGCGGCCGCCGCGGCCGGCATCAACCCGGCGGCGCACGCCGGTGTGGCGGAGATCCTGGTCCTGCTGTACCGCTGCTACACCGAGGGCGACTGCGACCTGGCCGAGATCAACCCGCTCATCCTCAAGCCCACCGGCGAGGTGCACGCCCTCGACGCCAAGGTGAGCCTGGACGGCAGCGCCGAGTTCCGCCACCCGGAGTGGGAGGAGTTCAAGGCCACTGAGGAGCTGGACGAGCGCGAGCGGCTGGCGCGTGAGAAGGACCTCCAGTACATCGGCCTCGACGGCTCGGTGGGGATCATCGCCAACGGTGCCGGGCTGGCCATGAGCACCCTCGACGTCGTCAACCAGGTCGGCGGCCGAGCGGCCAACTTCCTCGACATCGGCGGCGGCGCCAACGCCGACGTCATGGCCGCCGCGCTCGAGGTGATCAACTTCGACGAGTCGGTCCGCTCGATCCTCATCAACATCTTCGGTGGCATCACCCGAGGCGAGGAGGTGGCCAAGGGCATCGTCGAGGCGGTCCGGCGCGTCGAGCTCCGCGCTCCGATGGTGATCCGCCTGGACGGCACCAACGCCGAGGAAGGCCGGCGCATCCTGATCGATGCCGGCATCCCCGAGGATCAGCTCACCTCGAAGCCGACCATGCTCGCGGCCGCCGAGGCCGCTGTCGAGCTCGCCCGCACCGCCT
>DASTFY010000161.1:0-2974 GCA_035719525.1 Acidimicrobiales bacterium | reverse complement strand
GTCATCGTCGCCAAACCACGCCTCGAACGCCTGCCATGTCCCCGGGTAATCAACCCCGACCCTCGGACCCGTCCCCACCGTCCCCACGCTCAGTGAGTCTACTGGACTAAAGCGGATACGCAATACAAGCGTACGCACGGGGGTGATACAGAGTTTCCCGTTCGGCAGGCGGCGGGCTCACCGACGCCCGCGTCCAGCCCGACCCCGGCCGTTACTGCTTGGCCCCCCGGAGCGGGGGAAACTGGCTGGCCAGCCCGGCCGCCGCGACCTGGTAGAGGGGTATGGCGTCCGGCAGGCCACGCAGGCGGAACGATCCGAGGGTTCGGAAGCGCACTCCCGCTGGTCTCGACCCGCGGACGGCGGCGCGGGTGTCGCCCGAGGTCAGGATCTGGCCCCCGTGCGCGGCCGCGCTGATCCGAGCGGCCGCGTGCACGGGCAGGCCGATGTAGTTGGCGTCGGTCTGGGTCGGGTAGCCGCTGTGGAGGCCGGCCCGGACCCGGACCTCGACGCCGTCGTCCCAGGTCCGGGACCGGAGGTGTCGCTGGATGGTGACCGCCGCGTCCAGGGCCTGCGCCGCGGCCTCGAACACGGCGAAGAGCTCGTCGGCCCTCGTCTCGACCACGAGACCGTTCCGAGCGACGATCGTGTCGGTGAGAAACGCCCGCAGCTCGTTGATGAGCTCCCGATAGCGGTCGCCGAGGCGATGGACGAGCGCCGTCGACCCCTCCACGTCCGTCATCAACATGGTGACGAAGCCAGAGGGAAGGTGCACCTGCGCCTTGCCGCCGGCCTCCCGCCGGGCGAGCTCCCGCTCCGATTGGAGCTGGCCGGTGATGAAGCCGACCGGGACGATGCCGTACCGCTTGGCCGCCCTGAGCAGGCGTTGGCGGGCGGTCTCCCGGGCCGCTTCGTCCTCGAACGCGACCCGGCTGAACCGGGCCAGGGCGTTGCGGACGTGCGCCTCGTCGTTGATGGGCAGTCGCCGCCGACCCGTCGAGTCGATGTAGGCGAAGGCCGTGTTGGGAAGCTTGGCGCGGGCAGTCGAGCCGAGTGTGGCCACGAATGCACGCTAACAACGGGGTGCTACAGGGTTTCCGGCCGCCCGCTCAACGTGACGAGGCCCAGGCCACCGCATCCTCGACGGTGGGGAAGAACCGGTCGTCGCCCATTCGGTCGTACAGGCCGTAGCGGCGCAGCCGATCCTTGACCGGGCCCTTGAGCTCGGCGAAGGCCAGCGCGACGCCCCGCTGATCGAGCTCGTCGAGCAGCTGGCTCAGGGCCTCGGCTCCTGTGGTGTCGATGTCGGTGATGGGCTCGGCGGCCACCACCACGGTGCGGATGCCGGTGCCGTCGGCAGAGCCACTGGCGACCACGGCATGGACCTGGCGGACGAAGTGGTCGGCGTTGGCGAAGAAGATCGGCGCGTCGAAGCGGTAGATCGCCACGCTGGGGACCAGCGTCCCTTCCGGATGGCGCTCGAAGTCGTGGTAGCCCCCGCGGCCGGGCACCACGGCCAGCACGGCGTCGTACGGCCGCCACTGGCGGCGCACGAAGTTCGCGACCGAGAGCGCCACCGCGATGCCGATGCCCGGCAGCACGCCGACCAGGGCCACGCCGGCCAGCGCGGCCATCGACAGGAAGAACTCGCTGCGCCGGGCCCGCCACAGGAAGCGCAGCGTGTCGAGGTCGAACAGGCTGAACCCGGCCACGATCACGATCGCGGCGAGCGCGGAGCTCGGCAGGTCGCGCAGGAGGTCCCCCGCGAAGAGAAGCACCAGCACGATGGCGGATGCCCCGATGACGCCCACGAGCTGGCTGTTGGCTCCCGACGAGCCGGCCACCGCGGTCCGCGACGAGCTGGCACTCACGGGGAAGCCGCCGAACAGGCCGGCGGCCACGTTGGCCGCGCCGAGGGCCACCATTTCCTGGTTCGGGTCGACCACCTCACGCCGGCGCAGCGCGATGCTGCGCGACAGGGCCGAGGTGTCCGCAAGGGTCACGAACGCCATGCCGATGGCGGCCACCGCCAGGCGGCCGAGATCCTCGGCGCTCACGTGTGGGAGATGGGGAGAGGGGAAGCCGGTGGGGATAGGCCCGACCACCGGCACGTCGAGGTCGAAGGCCACCACGATCAAGGTGGCCCCGATCACGGCCACGAGGACGCCGGGGATGGCCGGCAGCCAGTGCCGGCAGCCGAGGATCACGGCGATGCAGCCCAGGCCGATGACCAGCGCGGTCGGGTCGGTCTCGCCCTCGGCCACGCCCCGGCCCCAGGCCCGCAGCTCGGGCCAGAAGCCGTCGGCGTCGATGGAGAAGCCGAACAACTTCGGGAGCTGGCTGACCACCACGATGATGGCGATGCCGTTGAGGTAGCCGACGCGCACCGGCTTGGACAGCAGCTCGGTGAGCCCACCCAGGTGGGCGAACCCGGCCAGGAGACAGGTCGCGCCCATCAGGATGGCCAGCATCCCCGCGAGGGCGATTGCTGTCGCAGGATCACCGCCGGCGCCGACCAGCGGGATGATGGTGGCCGCGATCAGCGGGCCGAGTGACGAGTCGGGACCGAGGATCAGGATGCGCGACGGGCCGAACAGGGCGTAGGCGAGGAGGGCGACGACAGTCGTGTACAGCCCCGTGACCGGCGGCAGCCCGGCCAGCTCGGCGTAGGCCATGCCCTGTGGCACCAGGAGAGCAGTGAGCACGATGCCCGCCACGGCGTCGCCCCGCAGCCACGACGGCTGGTACGAGCGGGCGACGCCGACTCCCGGAAGCCAACGCAGCCACGCAGCTCCATGCCTCACCGGCATCGGTGCCGCGCCGCGCTTGCCCCCCTCGGCGTGCTGCACCAGCAGAAATCTACGTGCCGGGGTGCGCTGGGCTTTCAGCTCGCGCCGCCGGCACATGGCGCGCCTTTACTTCCAACGCGTTCCCGAGGGGACCATCAATGGGACAACAACCGCCTTGCACGAGGTAG
>DASTFY010000160.1:0-7724 GCA_035719525.1 Acidimicrobiales bacterium | reverse complement strand
GTGCGCAGCAACGACGGCGGCAGCTCCTCCCCGCCGAACTCCCAGATGACCGTGCGCAGCTTGAACTCCGGGGAGAAGCACAGGCCCTGATCGACTCCCCAGATGCGATCGCCAGGACCGAGCAGCACGTGCCCGCTCTTGCGGTCCGTGTTGTTGGCCAGGATGTCGAACGCGCACATGGCCATGAGCTGGGGATGCAGGTCCGGTCGGTTCCCATACAGCGTGAAGTAGTGCTGCTCGAAGTCGGCCTCGATGAACAGCTGGAACGACCCCTCACCGAGCGGTCCGTTGCGCAGGATGGTCGGCGGCACCATGCCCCACCCGAGCGCCTCGGACAATCGGTAGGCGGCGACCTCACGGCGGTAGAGCCCGTTCGGGAAGTCCCACAGCGGCCGCTCGCCTCGGCCGGGCTTGTAGACGGCCCGGCACTGCCGGCTGTCGGATGTGATGGTCACGAGGAACGTGGCATTGGAGGCCCATGGCATCCGGCCCTCGACCTCGACCTCGCCGCACTCCAGCAGCCGGAGCGCGGACCGGTCCGGCACGGCCGACGTGAGCGCGCTCAGTTCATCCGGGGGCACGGATGTCCGTCCGGGTCCATGGGGAGGCCGCAGAACCGGCAGACCGGCCGGCCCGACGTGACCAGCTCGGCGGCGCGTCCAGCGAAGGCGAGCGCCTGGCCTCGGGTGAGCTCGACGCGCACGTGGCCGAGATCGAGCGCCGCGTCGTCCCGTTCCTCCTCGCTCTCCTCGTCGTCCGGCTGCTCGCCCATCTCCTCGACCAGCACGACGAAGCGGTCGAGATCGGCGTCCCAGGCCACGCCGAGTTGGCCGGCGATCCACACGGCCTCGACGGGGTCGAGCAGCTCGAGCGCTGTCGGCAAGGGATCGTCCACCGGGGCGGGCAGATCCTGCAGGAGACGCTCGAGGTACTGGCCGAGCGCCGCGACCTGCTGCTTCTCGCACTTGACCGTCACGACCTCGCCGGCACCGCGGGCTTGCAGGTAGAAGATCCGTTGGCCGGGCGCGCCCACCGTGCCGGCCGTGAAGGCGTCCACCTCGCCCAGGTCGAAGCTCGGGCTCATGGCTGTTTCGCCGCAGTCACGGCCTCAGGACGGGCGGAGCTCGGCCAGCGAGCCGCCGGTGGAGTTGACCGTCAGGACGACCGGCCCGCCCTCGCCGTAGGCGATCGCGGTGATGGAGCACGGCGAAATGACGGTGCGCTGGAACAGGTCGAGGTGGGCGCCCATGGCGTGGGTGACGGCGGCCTTGATGGGGTCGGCGTGGGACACGGCCACGACCACGCCCCCGGGGTGCCGGGACCGCAACCGGGCCAATCCGTCGGTGATCCGAAGCTGCATCTCGCTGAAGCTCTCGCCGTCGGGGAAGCGAAAACCGCTCGGGTACCGCTGGACCTGCCCCCATTCCGGCCGCTTCATCAGTTCCTTCAGCTCGCCACCGGTCCACTGGCCGAAGTCGCACTCCAGCAGTCTCTTGTCGATCTGCACTTTCAGATTGCAGGCCGCAGCGATTGGAGCGGCGGTCTCCCGGGTGCGCTCGAGGGGAGAGGCGTAGACCGCGTCGACCCTCTTGAGCTCCGCGATCCGCTTGGCCGCCAGTTCGGCCTGGCGCTGCCCCTCCTCGGAGAGGTGCAAGCCGGGTGCTCGGCCCGGCAGGTGCTGGCCCGTGGTGGGCGTCTGGCCGTGGCGGACGAGAAGGACGAGGGTGGAAAGCCTGGGCTTCGATCGCGGCATGGTCGCTGGCCAACCTATCCGCAGGCCGGCCGACCGGCTCGGCCCTACGCCGGTGCGCCCAGGAGCTCCGCGGCGACGATCCGGCCGATCTCCAGCGATGCCGTGGCCGCTGGCGAGGGCGCGTTGAGCACGTGGAGCACGGCTCCGTCGCGATGGAACCAGAAGTCGTCGACGAGGCTGCCGTCCGCCCGGACGGCTTGCGCCCGGACTCCTGCCGGCGCCCGGCGCAGATCCGAGCGGTGAACATCGGGCACCAGACGTTGCAGCGCGCGGGTGAACGACCGGATACTGAGCGAGCGCACCGTCTCGTGCAGCCCGTACCGCCAGTGGGTGCGAGCCAGGCGTCGAAAGCCCTGGTAGCGGATGGTGTCCGCGAGATCCCGGCCGCTGACGGCGCGCCACGAGTAGCCCTCACGGGCCAGTGCAAGCACGGCGTTCGGCCCCGCGTGGACGTGGCCCTCGATGCCCTTGGTCAGGTGCACCCCGAGGAATGGAAAGCGGGGGTCCGGCACGGGGTAGATCAGGGCACGAACGAGGTCGGACCGCTGTGGGACCAGCTCGTAGTACTCGCCCCTGAACGGGATGATCCGCATGCTGTCCAGCCCCGGCGCGCCCATGCTGCGAGCGAGGCGGTCGGCCTGCAGGCCACCGCAGTTGACCGCCACCTCCGCGCTCAGCGGGCCCTGGTCGGTGTCGATGGTGAGGTCGCTACTGGTACGTCTGCCGAGCACGGTGACGCCGGTCCTGATCTCGACTCCGTTGGCCTGCAGCTCCGCCGCCAGTTCGTCGCTGACGGCGGAGTAGCTCACGATGCCGGTGTCCGCCACATACAGCGCGGCGAGCCCAGCCGCGTGCGGCTCGATGTCGCGGAGCCCCGCAGGCCCGAGCATCTCGACCGCCACGCCGTTCGCCCGGCAGCGCTCGCGAAGGGCCTCGAGCCGTGGGATCTCGTCGGTCGACACGGCCACCACGACCTTGCCGCAGACCTCGAACGGGATCCCGTGCTCCCGGCAGTACTCAACCATCGAGATCCGGCCCGCGGTGCACAGGCGCGCCTTGTCCGACCCCGGCCGGTAGTACACGCCGGCGTGGATCACCCCGGAGTTGCGCCCGGTCTGGTGACAAGCGATCGCCGTCTCCTTCTCGACCACGATGACCGGCAGCGAGGGCCGAGCTTGGCGGATGGCGCGTGCGGTCGCCAGGCCGACGATCCCGGCGCCGATGACCACGGCTGGTCGATCCAACGCTGCCGTCCTTTCTGCGCTCTGCGCCTCTGGGATGATCACGATCGTGGACCGAGCCACCGGCCTGCGGACGATCGATGAAGAGATCATGGCCTGTCGGACCTGCCCTCGGCTGGTGGCGTGGCGGGAAAAGGTGGCGATCGAGAAGCGGGCCGCTTTCCTCGACCAGGAATACTGGGGCCGAGGTGTGCCTGGGTTCGGCGATCCCGGCGCTCGAATCGTCCTGGTCGGTCTGGCCCCGGCGGCCCACGGCGCCAACCGCACCGGCAGGGTGTTCACCGGGGATCGCTCGGGGGAGTGGCTGTATCGAGCGCTGCATCGGGCCGGCCTGGCCAACCAGGCGCAGAGCACGCATCGGGGCGACGGGCTGCGGCTCACGGGGGCCTACATCACGGCTGCCGTTCGCTGCGCCCCGCCGGCCAACAAGCCGACGCCCGCCGAGCGGGATGCTTGCCGGCCATTCCTGGAGCGGGAGCTGGCTCGGCTCGACGAAACTCGCGTCTACCTGGCCCTGGGCGCCTTCGGCTACGAGTCGCTGGCCTCCGTCGTCGGCCTGCGCCCCCGGCCACGGTTCGGGCACGGCGTCGAGGTTCCGCTACCGGACGGGCGGGTGGTCCTGTGCTCGTTCCACCCCAGCCAGCAGAACACCTTCACCGGCCGGCTGACCGAGGCGATGTTCGACGACGTGATGGCCCGCGCGAAGACCCTGGCCGGGTTCACAGCCCGGTAGCACGCGACTTGACCGGCGGGTCAAGATAGGGGCCATGGAGCTGACCTACCCGTCCGAGGCCGAGGAGTTCCGCAAGGAGATCCGCACGTGGCTGGAGGAGAACCTGCCCGCGGGATGGTTCGATCCCGACTTCGAGCTGTCGGCCGAGGAGCGCACAGCGTTCAACGAGGAGTGGCCCCGGCGCCTGTACGAGGGCGGGTGGATCTGTGCGAGCTGGCCCGAGGAGTACGGCGGCAAGGCGCTGACGGTCATGGAGAACGTCGTCCTGGCCGAGGAGTTCGCCCGCGCCAAAGCGCCCATACGGGCCGACTTCTTCGGCGACACCCTGGTCGGCCCCACCATCCTCCAGTGGGGCACCGAGGAGCAGAAGAAGGAGTTCCTCCCGCCCATCCAGCAAGGCGAGATGCGCTGGTGCCAAGGGTTCAGCGAACCCGACAGCGGCTCTGACCTGGCCAGCCTCAAGACCACGGCGGTGTTGGACGGCGAGCAATGGGTCATCAACGGGCAGAAGGTGTGGACCACCCAGGCCCAGCACGCCGACTACATCTTCCTCCTGGCTCGCACCGACCAGGCCGCGGCCAAGCATCACGGCATCTCCTACCTGTTGGTGCCGATGAGGCAGGACGGCATCGAGGTGCGTCCCATCACCCAGCCGGACGGTACGGCGGAGTTCAACGAGGTCTTCTTCGACAACGCCCACTGCCCGAAGGACAACGTGGTCGGCGGGGTCAACAACGGCTGGGTGGTGGCCAACACCACGCTGGCCCACGAGCGGGGGATGTCGGCCACCACCAGCTACCGCCGCTTCGCGGAGGAGCTGGCCCTGATGGTCACCGCCGCCCGCGACCGTGGCCGCCTGGCCGACCCGCTCGTCCGGCAGCGGTTGATGCGGTATCACACCAAGATCGAGATCCTCCGGATCAACGGACTGCGGGCCCTGAGCGCGGCCGTGCATGGCACCAAGGATCTCGGCGTGGCGGCACTCGGTGCGACCAACAAGATGTTCTGGTCCGAGATGCACCGCGACGCCATGGAGTTGGCGCTGGACATCCACGGCGCGGACGCCTTGTTGTCGACGGCCGGGCCGGACTCGGGCACATGGCCGGCCAACCAGCGCCAACGGGTCCGGTCGACCTACCCGGTCAGCCCGATGGTCTCCTCGTTCTTCTTCTCACGGTCAGAGACGATCTGGGGGGGCACGGCGGAGATCCAACGCAACATCGTCGGTGAGCGTGTGCTCGGACTGCCCCGGGAGCCCAAGCCACCGGCCTGAGCTGCAGGCTGTGACATGTGTCGGCGGGGGAATCTCGGTCGGGTCGGGCGGCGTTGAGCTTCCATCATGGCTTCGATGACGGATTCGGCGCGCCCTCGGCTCATCACCGCGCCGTTCCTCATCGTCACCCTGGCCACGGGTGCCTTCTTCGTGTTCGTGGGCATGGCGGTCACGGTGCTGCCCCGCTTCATCCAGAACGAGCTCGGTGGCGACGGGCTGGCGATCGGCATCAACCTCGCCGTGTTCTCCGTCGCAGCCATCGCCGCCCGGCCGACCATCGCCCGCATCGGCGACCGTTACGGCCGCCGAACGCTGATGGTCGGAGGTGCCCTCATCGCCGGTACCGGCGCCGCGGCGACGAGCTTCGTCCACAGCATCGCCGCGCTGCTGCCCCTGCGCGCCTTCACGGGGATCGGCGAGGCCGCGCTCTTCGTCGGGGCGGCGACCCTCATCGCCGACCTGTCGCCCTCAGATCGCCGGGCCGAGGGTGCCAGCTACTTCTCCCTGGCCGTGTTCGGCGGACTCGGCATCGGGCCGGTGATCGGCGAGATCGTGCTCGGTGACGGCCGCTACCAGGCCGTGTTCCTCGCCTCGGCGGTGGCGTGCGCGATCGCGGCGCTGATCGCCCTGGCGGCGCCGAACCGCGTCGCCGGAGTGGCCACCGCCGCACCGACCGAGGGCCGCCGGCCCGGCTTCCATCGGGCGGCACTCGTGCCGGGCCTGGTGCTGGCCTGTGGCATCGGGGGCTTCGCCGCCTTCACTGCGTTTCTCCCCACGCACGCCGAGTCACTCGGCATGCCGGCCGCCGGACCGTTCGTGGTGTACAGCGTCTTGTGCCTGGGACTTCGACTGTTCGGCGCTCGGCTGCCCGAGCGGATCGGGCTCGGCAACGCGCTGACCAGTGCTCTCACGGGGCTGACAGCCGGTCTGCTCGTGCTGGCGGCGGTCGGCCAGCCGCGGGGCGTCTACCTCGGGACCGTCGTGATCTCCCTCGGCATGGCGCTGCTCTACCCGTCGCTGATGGCCTTCACCGTGGACTCCGTGCGCGAAGAGGACCGGGCTCGGGTGCTGGCCAGCTTCACCATGTTCTTCGAGGTCGGGACGGTGGGGGGCGGTCTGCTGCTCGGTCCCGTGGCCCAGTTCGCCGGGGACCGGGGTGCCTTCGTGGGCGGCGCGGTGATAGCGGTGATGGGCCTGTGGGTGCTTCGACGCTGGCTCCTGCCCGTCGCCCGTGAGCGCCGGCCGGTGGTCACGCCGGTGTTCGACGGCGGCATGGTGGCCGGCGACTAGCGACTCCGGCGCGGCCACCCGCACGTGGCCTGTTGACGTCGCGTCACAGGGTGTCAGATCGGGACCACGGACCGTCGCGCTCGAGGCGCAATCTCGTCCGCATCGACCGCCATGGTGTCGCCGGCGCAGCGCAACGTCCGGAGAGGCGGGGACAATGGTCGTGGTGGCGGCCTTCGGCGGGGAGGCCGCCATCAGGGAAGGGTCGGCAACGAAGGCGGTGCAAAGTCGATGTCGCACATCAAACACGCAACGATCGGATCGCTCGTGGCCAGCCTGCTCGGCGCGGTCATCGGGTTTCTGTTGTGGGGCAGGCAACTGGACTACAGCGGGCCGAACCGGAGCGTCATGCGCCTGGTGGGATGGATGGGGCTCGGGCTCGTCACGGTGAGCGTGGCGCTGGCCTGCCTCAGCATTGCCTTCCTCCAGTACATCGCGGCCCGGGATCGAGCCGCTCGCTCCGCGGCTGATCGGTCGCCGCTGCGCGGGCGGCTGCTCCGCACCGAGGTCTGACGCCGCCGGACCTACGCTCCCGCTCCCCGGGGCCAGTGGAGGGAGAGCAGATGTCCGAGCGCGTGGCGCACTTCGAGATCACGGCCGATGAGCCTGACCGAGCGGCCAGCTTCTACCGGGCCACGTTCGGGTGGACGGTGGACAAGTGGGAAGGCCCGGCCGACTACTGGTTGATCGGCTCCGGCGAAGGCAAGGGCATCGATGGTGCGATCATGCCGAGAGCCCACGGGCAGGCCGTCATCAACACCGTGCAGCTCGAGAGCACGGTCGAGGACGCGCTGGCCAGGATCACCAAGGCCGGCGGCGCGGCTATGGGCGACATCGTGGTCATCCCTGGCGTGGGCCGGTTCAGCTACGCCATCGACACGGAGGGCAACGTCTTCGGCGTGATGGAGCCCGAAGCCCTCGGCGACTCGGACTGATCACCTACTCCACCGGATCAGGGTCATCAGCCGCAGCCGGCTCGCCAAGCTGGTGATCAAGCTCGACACGGTGCTCACGGCCTACCGAGATGAGACCGGTGTTGAACACCCTCGGCCGGATCATCGGGGCTGAACACTTATACGCCTAGACTTGACAGCCGAACATATGTTTGCTAACGTCGGGTTCGTGCTGGCGGAGCTCGATGATCTGACGACCCTTCTGGGGCGGCTCGACGGGTTGATCGACGGCTGCGACGACGACACCCTGGCGTCGGCGCTGGCCGAGTTGGCTACGTTCCGATCCCGCTGTGACGCCCTGTGGTTGCAGATGGTGGCGGCGGTGGAGGCCCGCGGCTTGCATCGGGCTCACGGCGCCCGGGATGCGGCGACGTGGATCGCCGGGCTGTCCGGGGACCGCAAGGGCACGTCCCGGCGGGAAGTGGAGTTGGCCCAGCGGCTGGCTGATGCCCCGATCGTGGCCGACGCCCTGGCCGCTGGCACG
>DASTFY010000159.1:0-2161 GCA_035719525.1 Acidimicrobiales bacterium | reverse complement strand
CCGGGCAAGGACTACTGCGACATGGCCGGGGACTACGGACGGGACCCCGGCGACTACTCGATCATCAACGTCATGCTGCCCCGGCGCTACCACCCGGCCTGGCAGGGCAACGTCCTGGAGCAGCGGGCACTGCAGGTCGCCGACCAGCTCCAGGGTGACGGGATGGAGCTGGACTACGACCAGCTCCTGGCCAAGCAGCCGTACAAGGATGACGCCGTGTTCGCCTGGCACCAGGACATGGCGTACTGGCCGGAGACGCCGGACACGCGTACGGCGACCGTGTGGCTGGCCATCGACGACTCGACGGTGGAGAACGGGTGCATGCGTTTCGTGCCCGCGACGAACCTGGAGGACGCGCTGCGTCCGCACCAGCCGGTGTTCGGCGGGCGGGGGACGTCTCACGCCCTGGGCACCGAGCTCGCGCCGGGCGATCAGGTCGTGCCGGTGCCGATCCGCCGCGGTGACTGCACCGTGCACAACGAGCGCGTCATGCACGGTTCGGGGGGCAACCGCACCGCAGGGTTCCGCCGGGCCTACGTCATCGCCTGCCGGTCGACCGAGACCGTCGCGACCGAGCGGGCGCTGGGCTTCACCCACAGCCACAACGACGACCTCGAGGTGCTCGACGCCGTCGGTGTCGACGGCGAGACCCGCTGACCAGCGTCCACGAGGACGAGGCCGGTTGATACCGCTACGCCGGAGGCCGGCGCCACCGCCTCACAGCTTGAAGATGGAGACGTAGGTGGCGCCGGTCTCGGTGGTGAAGTCGGTGTGCTCGGAGCCGATGGCCGCGGCGTAGGCGTCACCTGCTCGCATGGTCTTCCCCTGCGTGCGGACCTCGCCCTCGAGCACGTAGGCGAACTCGGTGTGCTCATGCACGTGAGGCTCGCCCTGGTAGCCGGCGTCGGCTTGGACGAGGACGACGTAGTACCCGTCGCCCGTGGCGAGGACCTTGGCCTTCGCGTCACCCGTGGAGCCCCAGGGGGCCCACTCGGCGGTGTCGACGTGGCCGATGTCCCAGCCTTCGAGGTCGTGTTGCGTGGTGGTCGTCATGGCGTCCCTCCTGATCGATGCCGTCCCGTTGTCGTGGCCGCTCCCGACGACCGAACTAAACAGTGACTAGTCTGCGTCGTCTACCCCTATCTTGTCAATGTCTAGATAGCGTGACGTGGGTCACCGCGGTCAGCGCGCGGGCGAGATCAGCGGCGGATCGACAGGAACCCGGTGATGGCGCGGGCCGCATCCTCCGGGTCACCGGGGACGGCCCGCTCGAGGTTGCCGCTCAGCCACAGGGTGGCGAAGCCGTGCACCAACGACCAGGCGGCGACCGCGCCGTCGACCCCGGTCACGGCGTCGCCGCTCAGGTCGGCCGGCGGGCCGTAGAGCATGGCCGAGGAGCGCACCCGGGCCGCGACGACTGCCGGGTCATCGTCCCGGTACAGCTCGGGGCGGAACATCACCTCGAAATGGGCTCGGTGGGACAGCGCGAACCGCACGTAGGCCACACCGACCTCTCGGAACTCGCCCGTGCTCTCGAAGGCGTCGGCCAGTGCCGCGCCGAGCAGTTCGTAGCCCTGGGCGGCGACCGCAGTGAGCAGGCCCGCCTTGTCGCCGAAGTGGTGGGCCGGCGCTCCGTGGCTCACCCCCGCTCGGCGGGCGACCTCGCGGAGGCTCAGGGCCGCCGGGCCCACCTCGTCGATCAGCTCGAGCGCCGCGGCGATCAGCGCCCGGGGCAGGTCACCGTGGTGGTACGGACGTGGGCTCTGCGCCATCCGGCGAGCGTAACCCGAACTTGACCCTGACTAGATATCGCCGTCGGGGCCGGGCGGGGCTTGGCCGGTCAGGTGACGCCGATCACGAACACGGCGTGGTTCATCGGATCCGACGAACGGCGCGAGTCGTCGCCGTCGCTGACGAACACCTGCCGACCGATGACCTCGACCGCACGGGTGTCGCGGAGTCCGAGACCGGTGAGGCTGATGCCGTTCCATCCCGACCGGAGCCTCCGGGTGCCCATCGACGCTCGCCAGAGACGCTCGGCGGTGTTGACGGCCAGCAGGTCACCGGTCACGTTGTCGAAGTCGAGGCCGAAGATGCTGCCGAGTCCCGGGATCGAGAACGGGGGCCCGAACCTGTTCCTGGCGAAGTCATAGCTTCGGAT
>DASTFY010000158.1:0-5390 GCA_035719525.1 Acidimicrobiales bacterium | reverse complement strand
CAACACGACACCCCGTCCTCGGTGGCGGTGGCGAGGCCCTCGCCGCTGAGACGAGCTTGTGCGGCGACGACCTCGGCGGTGGAAGCCACTTCGACGCCGAGATGGTTCAGGGTGCCGCCCTGGCCCGGCGTCTCGATGAGGACCAGCTTGAGTGGCGGTTCGGCGATGGCGAAGTTGGCGTACCCGGGCCGCACCTTGGCCGGTTCGGTGGCGAACAGTTTGGAGTAGAACTCGATGGCGGGATCGAGCTCCTCGACGTTGATGGCGAGCTGCACTCGGGACATGGTCACGACCTCCTGATATATTCGCTGCTGTCGATAGATAACCCTATCCATCGATACTTGTCAATGGATGGTGTGATCGTGGCCGGACGGAAGATGGTCGCCCTGCTGGAGACCGACGAGTGTTGCCCGACGATCGGTGAAGCACCCCTGAGCGAGCGCGATGCCGTCGAGCTGGCTCGCGGCTTCGCCGCGCTCGCCGATCCCGCCCGACTCCGCGTCCTGTCCCTCCTGGCTTCGGCCGAGGCCGGGGAGGTGTGCGCCTGTGACCTGGTCGCGCCGGTCGGCCGATCCCAGCCCACCGTCTCGCACCACCTCAAGGTCCTGTCCGAAGCCGGTCTCATCGTGGGCGACAAGCGAGGCCGATGGATCTGGTACCGGGCCATACCCGACCGGCTCGCGCAGCTCCGAGCCGCGCTCGCCTGATAGAGCAGATCGTGGTCCACTCCATGAGTCGGCCCGCCCGGCTGTGCTGGTACCTCGACGCCCACCGATGGACCATCGCAGCTATGAACATCGCCGCCGCCGCGCTGTTCGTCGTGGGCTGCGTCGGGTTCTTCTGGCCCAGCCTCTACGTCGGATCGGTCACCCTGTTCCTGCTCGGCAGCCTGCTCTTCCTCGTCGCGGCGCTGGGTGCAGCACTGCTCGAGCACGGACCCTCCACCTAGATCAACCTGCCATCGGCAACCGAGCAGAGGAGCTGACGACGTGAACGAAGACGAGATACGCAGCGAGGTCCGCCGGTACTACACCCGAGCCGCGCAGCGCGGCAGCGACGGCCACGGTCACGACGGAGTCTGGGGAGCCAGCCGCTACGACACCGACATCCTCGACCAGGTACCCGCCGGAGCAGCGGAGCTCTCCATGGGATGCGGGAACCCGCTGGCCATGATCGACCTCACGCCCGGCGAGACCGTGCTCGATCTCGGCTCGGGCGGCGGGCTCGACGTGATCCTCTCGGCCAAGCGGGTCGGCCCGACCGGCATCGCCTACGGCATCGACGAACTCGACGAGATGATCGACATCGCCCGAGCCCACGCCGCCGAAGCCGGCATCACCAACGCCACCTTCCTCCAAGGGTGCATCGAGAACGTGCCCCTCCCCGACGAATTGGTCGACGCCGTCATCTCCAACTGCGTCATCTGCCTTGCGCCCGACAAGACACCCGTCTTCACCGAGATCGCCCGCGTCCTCCGACCCGGCGGGCGGATGGCCGTGACCGACATCGTGGCCGACAACGGCTACACCCCCCCAGATGGCGACGGAGCCTGGGCCGAATGCGGCATCGGCGCGCTCCAACACGACCAGCTCCTCGCGATGATCAGATCTGCGGGCCTCGTGGACGCCTCGATCGAATACACCCACGACACCGGCCCAGGCCTCCACGGCGCCACCATCCGCGCCCGCCGACCCTGACTCCAAGCACCCGCGTCGACCGCCGACGAGGCCGAGCCTGGGAGAGTTCAGTGGCGATGCGACGCGGCCCCCACTGGCATCCCGACTGCGCGCGGTTGGAGGTGGCGTTCGCTGCTGAGACCCGCCTGCACGCCGACTTCGTCTCAGGGACGCGGGAGCTGCTCGCGCTCGGCGCCCATGTGGTCGTCCCGGCCGAGGGTAGGCGAGCAGCACTCCGACACCTGCGGTGCGCCACCGCGCGGCCGTGCGGGTGACATCGGGTTCTGAGTGCCGGCCATCCCCGCTCCTCGCGGACTCGCGGCTGTTGGGTGAGCACGATCGCGCCGGCCACCCGTGCGCTGTTGGTTACGCCGCTGTGATCTCGGGTCAGTCGCAGCAGGCGTCGCCTCGCCACGCTTCGCGTCCCTCGTTCAGGGCGAGGCCGGCGATGCCGAGCGCGGCGACCGGATCGGCCCACCACCAACCCATCGTGGCGTTGAGGACGAGACCGCCGAGCAGGATGGCGGACAGGCAGGCGCACAGCTTCGTCTGGTTACCGTCAGCGAGCACGGCATGGCTGTGCAGCCGCCGTCCGGTGTCGCGCTTGGCCATCGCCAGCGCCGGCATGACGAGCAGCGACGCGACGGCCAGCGCGATGCCGACCGGTGAGGGGGCGGGCTCGTCCTGGGCGACGAGGTCGACGATGGCTTGGGCGGCGACGTAGGCGGCCAGGACGAAGAAGCTGACGGCGATGAGCTTGCGGGCCTGCGCTTCGCGCTGGTGGGCGACGCCGCGGAACTGCCACAGGATCACCAGGGCGGAGAACACCTCGACCGTCGAGTCGAGGCCGAAGCCGATGAGGGCGATCGACGAGGCCACCGCGCCGGCCGCGATGGCGACGACGGCCTCGAGCACGTTCCAGGCCACGGTGGACCAGGCGAGCAGGCGAGCCCGGCGCTCCAGCCGTGGCGGCGAGATTGCCCCGGTGCTCACCGGCGCCCGTCGAAATCGGCGTGGCCCGGCTCAGTGGCCAGCGGCACACCAGCCAACAGTCGCAGGGCCTCGGCGAGGTCGGGGTGGGCGAGCTGGTAGCGAACGAAGCGGCCCTCCCGCTCGGCGATGACCAAGCCGCAGCCTCGCAAGCACGCCAGATGGTTCGACATGTTGGCTCGACCCGTGCCGACCAGATCGGCGAGTTCGGCGGGGTAGGCCGGGCCGTCGAGGAGTCGCACCAGGATCCGCCGCCGGGTGCCGTCGGCGAGCGCCGTGCCAACGCGGGCGAGCGTGTCGAGATCTCCCGCCCGGTCGACACCCACGACGATGGTCGCCATGTCCGACAGGATAGTTCAGTCCTCGCTGTAGTACATGCGCTGCTGAACCCTCAGCGGTCCGACCGGAAGTCGGGGCCTCGGACCGGGCCTCCCTGTCAGGACCTTGCGCTACGCCAGATGACCCCGTCCCGCGTGGGCCAGCTCGGCGGCGCGACCGCCCGTCGGCTCGTCCTGGGGTCGGCGCTGGTGACGATGGGCCAGCCAGACCAGAACCGCCATGACCGCGGCTACGTCTACGAACCCGGCGATCGACGCCCACGGCAGCTCGATGTCGCCCGCCTCGAGGTTGGCGAAGAGCGCGCCGAGCGGTGTGAGCAACGGCCAGAGCACGAGCACGCTCCCAGCAAGCCGGAACGCAATGGCGTACACGACACCGAGCCCGAACAGGAACACCATGTCATCTGCGGCCATGCCGTAGCCGACGTGGTAGACGGCGTACAGCCCGGCGGCGCCAGCCACCGCCGGGACCGTGCCGAAGCTGGCCTCCAGCCGGCCCTGGATGAACCCGCGGAAGAACACCGCCTCGAACGCGCCGACCACCAGCGACATCACCAGCAACGGGACCCATGCCTCGGCCGCCGGCAGGTCGTAGCCCCAGAGCGTGAGAGCGAACTGGACCCCGGCGAACAGCACACCCAGGCCCACGGTCACCGGCCACCGCGCCGTCGTGAGCCCGAGCGAAGCCAGGGAACGCCCGCGGTGCCACACCGTGTACAGGAGCCCGCCGCCCACGCCGAGCACCAGCCCGGCGGCGAACGCCAGGAACAGCCCCGCAACCCGGTCCGTGCCGAAGCCCTCGAAGGCCAGGCGGAACAGCGCCACCACCACGACGTACAGCGCGCCGATCGCGACCAGGTCCTGGCGGTCAGCGGCCACTCGCCGAGACGACCCGGCACCGCGCCGGCCGACGGCCAGGTACAGCCCTGCCGCGGCTGCCGGCACGGCCACCCCGTACACGATCGGTCCGAACAGGTCGAGCGCCATCAACGCCGCCACGACGAACCCGACCCAGATGACCCCAACCCACGGCGGGGGCGGTTGTCCGGTTTCACGCTCGGTCGACATGGCGATCGCTCCTACCCCGAGCGAACGCCCGCTGCGCCCTCGGACACCAGGGACGAAGGTCCCCACGCGTCCCGCGATCGACAGCTGGTCAGTCATCACGGTCGAGCACGGTCAGCGCACGTCGTCGTCCCCCATCACGACGACCCCTCCCGTCGATGGAAGGCGACCGCGGAGTCGTTCCACCGACGCCTCGATCAGCCCGTGCAGCGATCGCCGACGCGTCGCCCGGGGGCACGCACCCTCCAACCGACGCCGCGCCCGGCGATCACGTGGTTGGGCGGTGGGTTTCGTACATGCGGCTGGCGACGACCAGCCCGGAGAGGGCGGTGAGGGCGGCGACGGCCCAGATGGCGGCGGTGATGGAGAACAGGTCGGCGAGGATGCCGGCCAGGAGGGCGCCGACGGCAAAGCCGGCGTCGCGCCACAGCCGGTAGACGCCAACGGAGCGGGCCCGCCAGGCGGGGTGGGCGACGTCGCCGACGGCCGCGAGCAGGGTGGGGTAGACCATGGCGGTGCCGGCGCCGAGCACGAGGGCGCCCAACGCCCACGGGGCGAAGCCGGTGGTAGCGGCGATCCAGGCGATGGCGGCGGCTTGGGCGAGCATCCCGCCGACGATGAGCGGCTTGCGCCCGATCCGGTCGGACAGGCTGCCGGTGTAGAGCTGCCCGAGCCCCCACACGGCCGGGTAGAGGGCGGCCAGGACGCCGATGCGCTCGACGGAGAGGCCGGCGTCGGCGAAGTAGAGGGGGAACAGCCCCCAGGCCAAGCCGTCGTTGAGGTTGTTGACCAGCCCGGCCTGGGAGCACGACGACAGAGCACGGTCCCGGAAGGAGGTGAGGGTGAAGACCTGCTTGGTGGACAGGCCGACCTCGTGGCGGCGTTCGGTGGGGTGGTTGGCCGCCTCGAAGCGGGCGTGGCCCCGGGTCTCACGCACGAAGAAGGTGGACAGGCCGAGTCCGAGCGCGGCGTAGGCCACCCCGAGGAGGAACGGTTCGGGGCGCAGCCCGTACTGCTGGGCGATGTAGCCGGTGGCGAGGGCGGTGAGAGCGACGGCGCCGTAGCCGGCGGCTTCGTTGAGCCCCATGGCGAAGCCGCGCCGGGCGGGGCCGACGAGGTCGATCTTCATGATCACCGTCGTCGACCAGGTGAGGCCCTGGTTGACCCCGAGGAGCACGTTGGCGAACACCACCCAGCCCCACGACGGGGCCCACATCAACAGCAACGGGACCGGCAGGCCGACGATCCAGCCGGTGACGAGCACCGGCTTGCGTCCGTACCGGTCGGACAGGGTGCCGGCGAAGAAGTTGGTGGCCGCCTT
>DASTFY010000157.1:0-6267 GCA_035719525.1 Acidimicrobiales bacterium | reverse complement strand
GGCGATCTCCTCGGATTGCTGGACGAGGCCGGCCACGACCAGGCCGTGTTCGTGGGCCACGACTGGGGGGCGCTGATCGCATGGGACCTGGCCCGGCTGCATCCCGAGAGGGTCCGGGCCGTCGTCGCCGCGAGCGTGCCCTACCCGTTCTGGCCCGGCCGGCCGACCGAAGTGCTCCGTCACATCTTCGAGGACCGCTTCTTCTACATCCTCTACTTCCAGGACGTGGGACCGGCCGAACGCGAGCTGGAGGCCGACATCCGTGGCGCGTTGGCTCGCGTGCTGTGGGCCATCTCCGGCGAGGGGCATCTGGAGTCGACGGAGGACCTTCGGCGCAAAGACACCGGTTTCCTGACGGCGATGCCGACCCCGCCGCCGCTCCCGTGGCCGTGGCTGTCCGATGACGACCTCGACCGGTACGGCGCGGCCTTCGAGAAGTCGGGCTTCTTCGGACCGGTCAGCTACTACCGCAACCTCGACGCCAACTACGACCGCCTGGCCGCCCTGCCCCCCGCCCGGCTCACGATGCCCAGCTACCACATCGCCGGTGACCGCGACCCGGTGCTCCGAATGAGCGCACGCGCCGCCGAGCGGATGGCCGCCGAGCTGCCCGGCTTCCGTGGTCAGTCGCTCCTCCCCGGCGTCGGCCACTGGACGCAACAAGAAGCCCCGGAAGCCTTCGACGCCGCGTTGATGGCGTTCCTCAGCTCGCTCGATTGACCTGGCGCCCGCTCCTCACATCAAGTCGTGGGCGCTGGGGCCGTCCCACAGGTCGATGTCAGGCGGGGCCGAGAGGAGACCGCGGCAGGCCTCGGCCATCTCTACCATCCCCGGGGAATCGAAGTGCGCCCGCTGGGCCTCCGGCGAGTCCCACTTCTGGATCACCAGATAGCGGCCGGGCGCGGTGACGGACGCACAGAGATCGACGTTGCGGCAGGCCGGCTCCATGCGAGTGAGCACGACGTACTTGGCCAGCACACCGAGCAGCGCGGCGGGGTCCGCGGCGTCGAAACGCATGGTCACGATGGTCAGTTCGAGGCCGTCGGTGGACACGCGCGCATGGTGCCACGGGCCCGATCGGCGTGAAAGGTGCCGCAACTTCACCCAGCGTGGTGAGCGAATCTCGACGACCAGGAAACGCTAACGAGGAGGGGGTTGACCGCCCCGGTATCGTGAAGCCGTCCCAATCTGCTGACCCGCCGGCCGGTCGAAGTGATCCCGGCCTCCCTTTGCGAGGAGCACGTCTTGGCCAAGGAGCGCGTCGAGCGAGATGAAGAAGATCTCGTTCGCCTCTACCTGACCGACATTGGTCAGTACCCGCTGTTGACCAAGGATGACGAGGTCCGTCTAGCCAAGGCGATCGAGTTCGGCAAGAGCGCGGCCGAAGAGATGGCCCGGGGCGGGAAGGACATCACGGCGGCGCGCAAGCGTGAGCTCCGGCGCACCTCTCGCGACGGCGAGGAGGCCGAGCGGACCTTCGTGCAATCGAACCTGCGGCTCGTGGTCTCGATCGCGAAGAAGTACCAGGCGTCGGGCCTACCACTCTTGGACCTCATCCAGGAAGGGAACCTCGGCCTCATGCACGCGGTCGAGAAGTTCGACTGGCGCAAGGGCTTCAAGTTCTCCACGTACGCCACGTGGTGGATCCGTCAGGCCATCACGCGTGGCATCGCCAACACCGGACGCACCATCCGCCTGCCGGTGCACGCCGGCGACACCCTCGCCCGCCTGCAGAAGGCCCGCGCCCGGTTGGAGCTCAAGTACGGCCGGCCCGCCACCCTGGCCGAGCTGGCGGCCGAGGTCGAGATGCCCGAGGACAAGGTCACCGAGGCGTTGCGCTTCGCCGCCGAGCCTCTCTCGTTGTCCGAGCCTCTGCGGGAGGACGGCGACGCCGAGCTCGGCGACGTCGTCGAGGACCGGTCGGCCGAGTCGCCCTTCGAGGTTGCGGCCACCGCGCTCCTGCCCGACGAGATCAATCGGCTCCTCGCGCCGCTCGACGAGCGGGAGCGAGAGATCCTCAAGCTGCGATTCGGCCTCGACCGGGGCGAGCCCCGCACGCTCGAAGAGGTTGGTGAGCACTTCAACCTCACCCGCGAGCGGATCCGCCAGATCGAGGCGCGGGCGATGTCCAAGCTGCGCCATCCATCCAGCGACACCGGCGCCCGCGACCTGCTCGCCGTCTGAACGTCGGAACCTCGCCGCACCCCGGGTGGGGACGGCGATCATCTCACCCGGGCTTCAGGACGTGCCGCTGAAGTCGACGTCCTTGGTCTCGACCGTCCCGGCCGTCCGCCCGGGCGCCGTCTGATAGGACCAGTACAGGTTGGTGTGCGCGATGACCTGGTCCGGGGGTGGCGCCCCCCATTCCGTCTGGTCCTCGGTCGTGTGGGCGTCGCTGACCAGGGTCGCGTCGTATCCCCTGGCGAACGCGCCGTGGAGCGTCGAGCGGATGCATGCATCGGTCTGTGCGCCGACGACGACGAGTCGCCCGACTCCGAGGCCCGAAAGCACGGTCTCCAGGGTGGTGGCCTCGAAGGAGTCGCCGTAGTTCTTCTCGACGAGCGCCTCGGCGTCGCCAGGAGCCAGCTCGGGCACGATCCGCCAATCGTCGCTCCCCCGTGTCAGCCCTTCGTCGGAGTGCTGGACCCAGACAACGGGGACCCGTTCCTGCCGCGCTTTCTCGACCAGGCTGCCGACGTTGGCGACGACTGCCTCTCGCTCGCATGCGCCCTCGACGACGCCGTTCTGCACGTCGACGACGAGGAGTGCGGTGTTCGGCCGGTTCTCAAGTGTGGTCATGGTCTCCCTCGCTCACGCTCCGCTCATGGGCTCTGTCCACGGTAGACCTACCCACCTCCAGCGGGTCGAAACGAAGGCGGGTCGAGGCGGCCCGGGATCTCTGCCCGCGGGCGGGTCAGGTCCGGGTGGCGAGGAAGTCGATGACCGGCCAGGTCTGCTGGGGGCCGACGACTCCGTCGACGGTGAGTCCGAAGAAGCGTTGCACGTCCCGCACGGCGTCGATCGTCACCGGGCCGTAGACCCCGTCCACGGCCAGGGTGGGATGACCGGCCTTCAACCGGATGACCCCTTGGCAGTAGCGGATGGCGTCCATGGTCTTGCCGTTCGGGGATGGCATGCCCGGCGACAACGTCGGCTTGGGGTCGCCGCGCAGGTCAGGGCCACCGATGGGGCGGAGGTCGTGCCCGACCAGGGGCCACAGCGCCCACAGTCCGTTGACGGGGTCGAACACGATGACATCGGGGGGAGGCGGTGGCGGCGGCGGCTCGTCGAGCCGGCTGGCGACGGCGCTCACCAGGTTGGGGAACTCGCTGATCTTTCCCGGGCCAGGACAGGTCCGCCCGGTCGCTTTGGTCCACGGGTTGTTGAGTTGTACGTTGCGCCCGCCGGCGTCGGTGATGTGCCCGTAGGTGCCTTCACCCGGACCGAGGATGTTGATCCCCCACATGGAGTGGTAGCCGATGCCTCGGTCGAACGGGTTGCGGCACACCCGTGCTGGTATGCCCGTCGTCCGACAGATCAGCACCAGGAGATCCTCGAGGGTCCTGCGCTGGCCGAGCTGGGTCCAGCCCATCCCCAGGGTGGGATCACCCGAGTAGTAGTTGTCGCCGGTCTCGATCGACACCGCCCCGCACACCGACGGGACCCCATTCACGTCGGCGATGAAGCTGTTGGCCCGAAAGTTGCTGTCGGCCCGCACATCCAGGGGCATGAACTGCGCACTGCCACCACTGACCCGCATCCCCAGGTGCCCCTCCTGGCCGGCGGAGTGGGACGACCAGTAGGAGAAGAACGCGTCCAAAGTGGGATTCCCCACCACGGTGTGCAGGATCACCGACCAGGGCACAATCGCCGGCTGGGTCCCGGCCTGGGGCAAGAGGCGGTGGGACACACCAGGAAGAAGGATCGCCATACATCGATCTTCGCACCCGCTGTCGGAGCTGACGTTCAGGTCGGGGATATGTTCACGAGAATTGCGCTCTTGTCCAGCTGGCGACGCGTTCGACGAGGTCAGCGTCGACGGGTACGCGCAGTTGCCCGGCGTAGCGGTGCAGTCCGGGCGAGTGCTGATCGCGGCGCAGGAGATGGGTGAGGTCATCGGGCGTCTCACCGTCGAACGGCCCCGTGACCATCCGCCCGATCGCCGCCACGTCGGCCGGATCGACTTGCACGTCCTTCATGCCGGTCACCGCGAGGACCGGCCGGTTGATGGCGACCAGGTCGGCGGCGGGGTCGTACGACATGTACTCGCGGAACCACTGCGCCGGCAGGTCCTGGCGGCGAACCCGGAGGGTGGCGCCGGTCGAGGCGAGCAGCCGGGCGCGGTCGGCCGCTTGCCGCCGCTCGACAGAGCGCCGGAACCACCGCCACGGGACCGGAAGGGTCGCGGCGATGCGCCGCGACTGCCGGGCCATGACCTGCTCGCCCGGGATCGCCGCACCCGCCAGGAACACATACGCGTCCGGGGGTCGCGCGCGGCGCGCCAACCGCATCGCCACGGTGGCGCCGACGGAGGGGCCGATCACCGCGACCTCACCGTTGATCTCGGCGCGCGTCCGCAGTGCCTCCAGGGCACAGCCGGCATCGGTGGTCTCGTCGGACAGGCTCGCCGTCAGGTACTCACCCCCGACATGCCAACACCACGCTTGTCGTAGCGCAGCGCGGCGACACCGCAGGCGGCCAAACCCGTGGCAAACGCCTTGGTGACATCAAGGCGCTGGCCCGCCATGTTGGAGTCACGATCGAGCGGGCCGCTCCCACTCAGCAGCAGCGCAGCGGGGTGCGGCCCGGGGTCGCCCGGAATGGAGAGGGTCCCTTCGAGGCGGACGTCACCCGACCACACCTCGGCGGTCTGCTCGACCATAGGCGCCTTCTAGCACGCCGAGAGCCGCGTCAGTTCCTCACCGAAAGGAGCCGGCAGTCCCCCGCTAGCGTTGCGGACATGTTGCTCGCCGAGGAGCTCGCCCTGATCGCACTCGATCCGGACTCCGGCCGGCACGCCGTCGGCACTCGCGAGCACCTCAACGCCTGCCTGGCCGGTCTCCTCGTCGCCGAACTTCATCTCGACGACCGTCCAGCAGCGCCGATCTTGGACGCGGCCAGCGAGGTCGTCGACCAGGCCGGCCCGAAGCTCAAGTCCGTGCTGTCGGCCATGAACCGCGGCCTTGAGCGCCGTCTTGGCGTCGGCACCTGGGACGCCGTGGTTGGCTCTCTGGTGGACGCTCACATCGTGGCGCCGGCCGAGGGCGGTCTGCGTCCGAGCCACCGGGTGCTCGACCGCGCCGCTCGAGACGCCATCGTCGAACGGCTACAGCTGGCCGCGGCTGGTGACGAACCGCTCGACGTCCGCACCGCCGTGCTGCTGTCGATGACCGGTCCGGCGCAGCTACTCGAGCTGGTAGCGCCCGGCCGTGGCACCCACAAACACGCTCGCAGGCGTCTCGATCGCGCCCTCGACGCCACGAGCCTGCACGCGGTGGCGGAATCGGTGCGCAAGGTGTTGGCCGACGCTGCCGCGGCGGTGGCCGCGGCCGGCGCTGTCGCCACCATGGGAGCCGCGGCCTCGAGCAGCTGAGTCAGGCGGTGGCGTCACGCCGTGGCGAGGTGCGGGGTCTCGGGCAGCGTGTCGGGCGGTGACCGGCGGGCGGCGCCAGGGGAGACACCGACCGTGCGCTTGAAGGCGCGGCTGAATGCCGCTTCGGACTCATAACCCAGGCGGGCGGCGAGTGCGGCGACCGGGACGTCGTCGTGCCGCAGCCAGTCGAGCGCCACCTGCATCCGCCACCGGGTCACGTACTGCATCACCGACTCGCCCACCAGTTCGGTGAACCGGGCCGCGAACGCCGAGCGCGACATGGCCGTTTCCCGCGCCAGCGACGCCACCGACCAGGGCCGGGCCGGATCGCGGTGCACGAGCGACATCGCCCGCCCGATGCGGGGATCCTGCAGGGCTCCCAGCCACCCGGTCTGTCCCGCCGGGTCGCCGGCGATCCACGAGCGGATGGCCTGGATGACCAGGATGTCCGACAGCCGCGTGATCACGGCCTCGCCCCCCGGCCGCAGCTCCCGCCCCTCGGCGGCGATGAGCCGGAGGGTGCTCTGCATCCAGTCGGCCTCGGGCGACGGCGCCGCCGCCCCGTCGACGACGATCGTGCGGGGCAGCAGCGCCACCAGGTTGTGCGCGGCGGGGTGCCCGAAGCGAACGGTTCCGCACACGAGGTTCGTTGGCGCCCCACCGCCGCCGTGGCG
>DASTFY010000156.1:0-8170 GCA_035719525.1 Acidimicrobiales bacterium | reverse complement strand
GCCCCTGTCCACCGCCCTGGCCCTGGTTGCCGCCCTGCCCGGAGGGTCGACCGGGCAGGCGCGGACGGTTGGGAGGTGTCGGTGAGCCACCCGGGCCGCGGCCGCTCGGCGGCGGTGGTGGCGGCGGCGGGGGGAGGCTGCTCATCGGGATTCATGCTACGGGCTGAGGTCACGACCGCGACGGTCGCGGGGCCGTTCTGTACCTGGTCGTTGAAGTATCCACCAGTCGTTTCGGGGTCGCCGGTAGCGTCCGCGGCCGTGACTCGGCAGTGCTCGCGACCGGGCTGCGCGGAGGCCGCGGAAGCGACCCTGACGTATCAGTACTCACGGTCGGTCGCGTGGCTCGACGCGCTCTCCGACGACCGCGACCCTCACGGCTACGACCTGTGCGCGCGCCACGCCTCTCGGCTCCGAGTGCCCCACGGCTGGCGACTCGAGGAACGCCGGCCGTTCTTCGCGCTACGCCCGGCCGCGTTGCTCGCCGGTTGATGCCTGACCCGGCCCTCCGGTCGCCCCTTCTGTCCTGACGACGGCTGCGCTGTGTAGCGTCGCCCTGCGTGCGTCCCGCGCCCGGCGAGCCCCGTTACCAGGCCGGTCACGCCTTCGCGGCCTGGTTGATCGCGGCGGTCGTCGCCTTCAGCGGTCAGATTGCCATCCTCTCCGCTGCCGGCTACCTCAACACCAAGCCGGCCGACCGGCCCTTGTGGATGGACGCCATCCTGCTCGTGCCGCTCTGGGCCAGCCTGCTCGCCGCCACGGTGATCATCAGCCGCGTCTGGGGCACCGGCAGCCTGCGGGACGACTATGGGCTGCGCTTCCGGGCCTTCGATGTGTTGGGCGTGCCGATCGGCATCGCGGCCCAGGCGGTCCTCGTCCCGGCCATCTACTGGGTCCTGCAGGTCAGCGCGGAGGACGTCAGCAGCCAGGCCCGCACGCTCACCGACCGGGCCGGCAGCGACGCGGAGGTCATCCTGCTCGTACTCATGGTCGTCGTCGGTGCCCCCATCATCGAGGAGCTGTTCTTCCGAGGGCTCCTGATGCGCTCGATCCAGGCCCGTTGGAACGACGGCCTGGCCCTCGTGGCGTCGTCGCTGTTCTTCGCGCTGGTGCACTTCCAGCCCCTGCAGATTCCCGGGCTGTTCATGTTCGGCCTCATCGCCGGCACGTGCGCGCAACGCACCGGGCGACTGGGGATGTCGATCTTCGCTCACGCCGCCTTCAACGGCACCGCCGTCGTCGCCCTCCTGAGCGGCTGAACCCGACGCAAACCGGTGCGTCCGACCCGGCCGGCCCCGTGGCGGGCGGCGGTGGGGCGTTTCATGGCCGATCCTGCCGCGACATGTGCGCTCGTGTCGGCCACGAACGCATGCCGAGGCGGCCGGAGCGACACGGAGGTGCCTGGGTCGGTGCGTCCGGCTTGGCCGGCGCACCGCAACGGTGCTGTAGGCATTGCCGAGCGAAGCGAGTAGGAGCCAGCCGAAGCGCAGCGGAGGATGGCGACGAAGACACGGCGCACCGCGGCGACGAAGACAGGGGTGAAGCGCGCGGAGGGGGCGTGGGTGCGAGAATCGACGGGCGATGACGGACGTGGTGGAAACCCCGCCGGGGAGCCCTGAGGGTCACGCCAGCCCTGCCCTGGTCGAAGCCGAAGCCAACGCGCCCGCGCTGATCGACTACGCGCTGGACGAGGAGCCCAGCACCAACGGGGACGAGCCGCTCGACGACTTGGACGCGGAGGAGAAGCGGCACTGGTGGCAGAGCGCCTCCAACCGCTCCCTCGTGCAGCTGGCGCTCACCGTCGCCGTCGTAGGCGGCTGCATGGTGTACGTGCTGGCCAACATCCACGCCAACTTCGTCTTCGAGGACAACACCCCGACCGGTGGCGACTTCGGCGCCCACGTCTGGGCGCCGGCCTACCTTCGGGACCACATCCTTCCGCACTGGCGCCTCTCGGGCTGGGCCCCCGACTGGTACGGCGGCTTCCCGCTCTACAAGTTCTACATGGTGGTCCCTGGGCTGCTCACGGTGTTGCTCGACGTCGTGGCCCCCTACGGCGTCGCCCTCAAGATCGTCAGCGCGCTCGGCCTCGTCGCCCTCCCGCTGTGCTGCTGGGCCTTCGGGCGGCTGGCCAACCTGCCGTTCCCGATTCCGCCGCTGTTCTCCATCGCGGCGGTGTTCTTCCTCTTCGACTGGTCCTTCACGATCTACGGCGGCAACGTTGCTTCGACCATGGCCGGAGAGTTCTCCTTCAGCATCGCGCTGTGCATCGCCATGCTGTACCTGGGGGTGCTGGCGCGGGGGATGCGAACCGGCAAGGGCAGGGCGCTGGCCGCGGTCCTCTTCGCGCTGGCCGTCCTGTGCCACCTCATCGTCGGCATCTTCGTGACGGTGGCCACGGTGCTCATGTACCTGCTCTGGGCCGATCGCAAGCGCACCCGCTATGTGCTGACGATGGCACCCGTCGCGGGGCTGCTCACCGCGTTCTGGAGCCTGCCGTTCCTCTTCGGTGGCGCCTACATGACCGACATGACCTACGAGCGACGGCCGGTCGGCAACGCGCCCAACGGCCTGCCCGACTCGTATTGGCAGATGCTCTTCCCGTACACGGCCTGGATCGACCGGTCGGTGTTCGTCCTCGCCGCCATCGGCCTGATCGGCTGTGTCCTGCGGGGCCGACGGGCCGGCGCCTTCCTCGGGTTGGTGGCGGTGGTGTTCGGCGCCTGGGCCTGCATCTGGCCTCAGAGCCACCTGTGGAATGCGCGGTTGCTGCCCTTCATGTACCTGGCTCGCTACCTGCTGGCGTTCATCGGCGTGTACGAGCTGGTGGCGCTCGTGGTGCGCCATGTCCGGCTCGAGCTGCGCGACGGCGCCGCCCGCACGCCCTCGGCGGACCGCCGCCGCCGCTGGACCCGGAAGGCCAACGGGCTGGCGTCCCCGGCCGCGCAGTGGGGCGTCGGCTCCATCGTGCTGCTCGGCGTGGTGCTCGCGTCGCTGATCTACGGCGGGGTGCACTTCCAGCGGGGCCTGCCCTTCGCCAGCTTCGGTGTGCGCGACGGAAAGACGACCTACGACTGGTTGTTCTTCCGGGGCACCAAGTCGGCCTTCGTCGATGATTGGGCCCGGTGGAACTACTCCGGCTACGAGGGCAAGTCGGCCTGGGGCGAGTACCGCTCGATCATGAACACCATGAACGAGATCGGCGCGGAGCGCGGCTGCGGGCGGGCGCTCTGGGAGCACCAGATCGGCGACGACCTCACCAGCTACGGGACCCCCATGGCGCTCATGTTGCTGCCCTTCTTCACGGACGGGTGCATCGGCTCGATGGAAGGGCTGTACTTCGAGGCTGCAGCGTCCACCCCCTACCACTTCCTGACCGCGGCCGCCGGCTCCAAGCAGGCCTCCAACCCGGTGCGGCGGTTGGCCTACGACAACAACGACGTCAACCGGGCCGTGCGCTACATGCAGGACCTCGGCATCCGGTACTACCTGGCGTTCCGGCCCGAAGCGGTGGCGCAGGCCGACGCCAACCCGGATCTCACCGCGCTGCGCCAAGTGGGTCCGTGGACGATCTACGAAGTGGCCGACAGCGAGGTCGTCGTCCCGCTGACCACCAACCCGGTCGTGGTGAACGGCATGGACAACGCGACGCTCCCGCTGCACCTCGGCCGCGAGCGCGAGCGCTGGCTGGAGCTGGGCACGAGCTGGTTCCAGCATCCGGAGGACTGGCCCGCCCTCCCGGCTGCTGACGGCCCGGAGGAGTGGCAGCGCATCGACGCCAGGCTGAACGGTCCGGCTTCGGATGATCGCACGCTGGCCCGGCTCGAGCCCGCCGGCACCGTCGAGGAGGCTCCGCTCGAACCGGTCACCGTCAGCGAGGTGAACACCACGGACAACTCGATCTCGTTCTCGGTCGACCAGGTGGGCGTGCCCGTCCTGGTGAAGGCCAGCTACTTCCCGAACTGGAGTGTCGACGGCGCCGAGGGGCCGTACCGGGTGGCGCCCAACTTCATGGTGGTGGTGCCGACGTCCAACCAGGTCACCTTGACCTATGGGACGAGCGGCATCGAGTACCTCGGTTACCTGCTCACTCTGGTGGGCGTAGTGCTGGTGTTCGTGCTGTGGCGGAAGGGCCCGGTCCGGTACGAGCCGGTCACCGAAGGCCCGGTCGTCTGGCAGGACGGCGAGCTGCGTTGGCACGACGAACCGGCGCTGGACCTTCCAGCCGAACCGGCACCGGACGAGGACATCACCGGCGACGACGAGCGCTTCGAGGTGCTGGCGGACCAGGTGTTCGGGCCGCGGGAGAGCGAAAGCTCCTCGACGCCACCGCTCCCGCTCCCGCCGCCGCCACCTCCACCGTCGCACTCCTAGAGTCGGCCCTCCCCATGGCGTCGGCCCTCCCCCTCGCTAAGGTGCCTGCCCGCATGAGCCTCCTCGATCAGATCGTCAAGGCCTACGACATCCGGGGCACGGTTCCCGACGAGCTCGACGCCGACACCTGTCGGGCCTTCGGCACCGCTTTCGCCATTTTCGCCGGCGCCCCCCGGATCCTGATCGGGAGGGACATGCGGCCATCGGGTGTCGAGCTGGTGGCCGCATTCGCCGAAGGGGCGATGTCCCAGGGTGTCGACGTGATCGACCTCGGTCTGGTCTCCACTGACCTGGTGTACTTCGCCGCCGGCCGGCTGGATGCACCGGGCGCCATCTTCACCGCGTCCCACAATCCCGCGCAGTACAACGGCATCAAGCTGTGCCTCTCGGGGGCGCGGCCGGTCGGCGCGGACACGGGATTGGCCGACATCAAGGCCATGGCTGCCTCCATCCTCGAGTCCGGCGGCGCGAGTGGCCCGCCAATGGCCTCCTCGCCCGGCCGGATGTCGACGCAGAACCTGCTCGAGGACTTCGCCGATCACGTGGTGTCCTTCATCGACCCCGAGACCGTCGCCCCCCTCAAGGTCGTGGCCGACACCGCCAACGGGATGGGCGGGCTCGTGGTCCCCAAGGTCTTCGAGCGCCTGCCCCAGGTGAAGCTGGAGGTGATGTACGGGGAGTTGGACGGCACGTTCCCGAACCACCCGGCCGACCCCATACAACCCGCCAACCAGCTCGACCTCCAGGCCCGCGTCGTGGCCGGTGGGTTCGACCTCGGGCTGGCCTTCGACGGGGACGCCGACCGGGTCTTCGTGGTCGACGAGCTGGGTCGCGGGTTGTCGGGCTCGACGACGACGGCGCTGCTGGCCGCCGGCCTGCTGGCCAAGCATCCCGGCGCGACGATCCTGCACAACCTGATCTGCTCCCGTGCCGTTCCCGAGGTCATCCGGGAATACGGAGGGGTGCCGGTGCGCACCAAGGTGGGCCACAGCTACATCAAGCAGATCATGGCGGAGAGCGGCGCCGTGTTCGGCGGCGAGCATTCCGCGCACTACTACTTCCGCGACAACTACCGCGCCGACTCCGGCATCATCGCCACGGTGCTCCTGCTGGAGCAGCTCAGCCAGGCGGGGACGGGCCTGTCTTCGGTCCGCACCGCCTTCGAGCGGTACGCGCAGTCGGGTGAGATCAACACCGAAGTGGCCGATCCACCCGCGGTCATCGAGCGGGTGGCCGAGGTGTTCGCCTCGTTGCCGCAGGATCGTCTGGACGGCCTGACGGTCGACGGCGGTAGTTGGTGGTGCAACCTCCGACCCTCCAACACCGAACCGCTGCTGCGGCTCAACCTGGAGGCCCATGATCGTGCCGCCTGCAACCAGCGGGTGGCCGAGATCCTCGTCCTCGTCACCGAGCCCTGAGGGGACGTCGTGGCCCTCAGCCCCCAACTCCTCGAGATCCTCGTGTGCCCAGAGGACAAGCTGGGCCTCTTCTACCTGGCCGACGAGAACGTCCTCTACAACCCTCGACTCATGCGGCGCTACGTCGTGCGCGAGGACATCCCGATCATGCTGCCCGAGGAGTCGGAGACTGTCGACCAGGCCGAGCATGACCGCGTGATGGCGAAGGTGGCCCACGAGGGCCTCACGCTGACCGTCGAGGGCTGATGACGCTGGACCGGCTCGACAGCCTTGGGATGTGGGGCGTGACCTTCGGGCTGGCGGACCAGCTCGCGACCGCGGCGGCGAGGGTGGCCTCACCGATCGCCGGTCTGCCCCACGCCAGCGACGTCGACCATCTCGTCGTGCTCGGCATGGGGGGCAGCGGCATCGCCGGAGACGTGCTGGCCGCCCTCGCCGAGCCCTCCAGCCCGGTACCGGTCGTCGTCGTCAAGGACAGCGCGGTGCCCGGGTTCGTAGGCCCTCGCACGCTGGTGGTTGCCTGCTCGTTCTCGGGCGCGACAGCCGAGACCGTCGCGGGGATGAGTGCCTCGGCGGAGCGGGGCGCGGCCGTCGTGTCGGTGTCCGCCGGCGGACCGCTGGCGGCGATGGCCGAGGACCGTGGCGGTGTGGTCCTATCGGTCGACGGCACGATCCCGATGCCCCGGGCCGCCCTCGGGGCGATGGTGGCACCCGTGATCGCGGTGGCGGAGGACGTCGGCGTGCTCAGCGGCGCCCGGGAGCAGATGGCGGCAGCCGTGGCTCAGCTCCGCCGGCGCGGCGAGGCGCTGGCTCGACCGGGGAACGTGGCCGCTGGTCTGGCGCGGACCATCGGCCGGACCTGGCCGCTCGTCTATGGGGCCGGCAGCCTCGGCGCGGTCGCCGCCCGACGCTGGAAGAACCAGGTCAACGAGAACGCCAAGGCGCCGGCGTTCAGCCACGCCCTGCCCGAGGTGTGCCACAACGAGCTGTGCGGCTGGGGGCAGCACGGCGACGTCACCCGGCAGGTGTTGACCCTCATCGAGCTCAGGCATGGCTTCGAGACGGAGGACATCGGCCGACGCTTCGAGCTGATGGACGACCAGATGCTGGAGATCGTCAGCGACGTCTGCGTCGTCGAGGCCGAGGGTGATGGCCCGCTGGCCCAGCTGTTCGATCTCGTCCTCGTGGGCGACGTCACCTCGCTGCACCTGGCGGCCGACGCCGGGGTCGACCCGGGGCCGATCCCCGCGCTGGAGCTGCTGAAGGACGGTCTCCGAGGCGCACGGAGGTAGGCTGGTAATCCCGCGGGCTGCTCGACCCGGTGCCTGAAGGCCCCAGCCCACGACATCCGCCCACGACATCCGCCCAAGACATCCGCATGCTCTGGATCGCCTCGCCCAGGCGCCGGGCCACACCTTGGAGGCTCCCATGCCGTCGTCCCTCGCTGCCCGTCGTGACTTCCGCGTCGCCGACGTGTCACTCGCTCCGTTCGGCCGGCGCGAGATCCACCTGGCCGAGCACGAGATGCCCGGCCTGCGCTCCCTCCGCCGAGAGCTCGGTCCGTTGAAGCCACTGGCCGGCGCCCGCATCTCCGGATCGCTCCACATGACCATCCAGACCGCGGTGCTGATCGAGACCCTGGTCGAGTTGGGGGCCGAGGTCCGGTGGGCGAGTTGCAACATCTTCTCCACCCAGGATCACGCCGCCGCGGCGGTCGTCGTCGGCCCCGAGGGCACGGTCGATGACCCGCAAGGAGTGCCGGTGTTCGCGTGGAAGGGCGAGACGCTCGAGGAGTACTGGTGGTGCACGGAGCAGGCGCTCACCTGGCCGGATGCCGGCGGCGACGGACCGAACATGATCCTCGATGACGGCGGCGACGCCACGCTGCTCATCCACAAGGGGGTCGAGTTCGAGAAGGCCGGCGAGGTGCCCGACCCGACCAGCGCGTCGAGCGCGGAGTTCGCCATCGTGCTCGGCCTCCTGCACCGCTCGCTCAAGTCGGACCCGGCGAAGTGGACGCGCATGGCCGCGGCCATCAAGGGGGTCACCGAGGAGACCACCACCGGCGTGCACCGCCTGTACCAGATGTTCGAGCGGGGCGAGCTCCTGTTCCCCGCCATCAATGTGAATGACTCGGTCACCAAGTCCAAGTTCGACAACCTCTATGGGTGCCGCCACAGCCTCATCGACGCCCTCAACCGGGCCACGGACGTCATGATCGGCGGCAAGACGGCGGTGATCATGGGGTACGGCGACGTCGGGAAGGGCTGCGCGCAGAGCCTGCGCGGCCAGGGTGCCCGCGTGATCATCACCGAGATCGATCCCATCAACGCGCTCCAGGCCGCGATGGAGGGCTACCAGGTGACGACCCTCGACGAGGT
>DASTFY010000155.1:0-2817 GCA_035719525.1 Acidimicrobiales bacterium | reverse complement strand
GGTGTCCGCGGGGGCCGCGCGGTCGACCAGATCGGCCCACCACTCGTAGAGCGCGGCGTCCCCGTCGTCGGACCGGCGGGCGACCGCCGTCCAGGAGCCGTTCGCATCGGTCCAGGCCAGCCCGGCATTGCCGCTGTCGTCGAGGTAGCAAGCCACCTGGCCGGCGACGCCATCGGGGTCGTCGGCCGTGGCCCAGCTGTGCACGGCATAGCGCGCGGTCTCGCAGTCCTCGTCCGTGGCCAGCTCCTCGCCGGCGGCGGACTCGGCCTCAGCGAAGGCCTCGTCGACATCGTCGTCGTCCTCGAAGACGATCACCCGGACCTCGTCCGCCCCCTGCGAAGGCTCACAGCTGATGTTCGCGACCACGCCGCGGTCGTTCTCCTCCACGTCGCCCAGGTCACAGGCGGCAGCCAGGGCCGGGGGCAGCGCCCCGAAGGCCTCGTCGGCCGCGTCCTGAGCCGCCGCCGCCTGGTCGACGGTGGTCGTCGTGGATTCGTCGTCGCTGCTCCCACCGCCCCCGTCGTCGCCTCCGCCGAGCACGAGGACCCCCCCGATGATCAGGGCGACGATGACCGCGGCGCCGCCGAGGACGAGAGGCAGGCGTGAGCGGCCCCCACTGGTCCCACCGGGGCCTGGGGGTCGCGGCTCCGCGCCAGGCGGGGCCGGGGTGAGAAGGTTGGCCGCCGGAGCCGGAGCGGGGACCGGGCTCGCCGGTGGCGGTGGCGTGGCCACCGGAGCCGAGACGGTGGGTGGGCCCGGGGGCGGCGGTGGCATCGGCACCACCGGTGGGGGCAGCCCGCTGGTGAGCAGCGCCCGGCGGGCGGCTTCCGCGAACTCGTGGCCGGTCTGGTAGCGGTCGTCCGGCTCTTTGGCCATGGCCTTGTCGATGACCTCGTCGATGGCCGGGGGCAGGCCGGGACGCGTCTGGCTCAGCCGGGGCGGGGGCTTGGTGAGGTGGGACGTGATCATCGAGTGGATGTCACCGGTGAACGGCGCCATCCCGGTCAGCGACTCGAAGAGCACACAGCCGAGGGCGTAGATGTCGGCCCGGCCATCCACCGCCTGGCCCCCGAGTTGTTCGGGAGCGGCGTAGGCGAAGGTGCCGAGGAACTCACCGGCGCCGGTGAGGCTGTCGCTCGACGCCGTGCGCTTCGTCAGGCCGAAGTCAGCCAGGAAGCATCGCTGGTCCCGATCCCGGATGAGGATGTTGCGGGGCTTGACGTCGCGGTGGACCAGACCGGCTTCGTGGGCGGCGTCGAGGGCGCCGGCGATCTGGAACAGGACCTCGACGGCCCGGGTGGGGGTGAGCGGTCCGTCCTCCTCGATCACCTTGCCGAGATCGCGGCCGTCGACGTAGCGCTGGGCGATGAAGAGCTGGCCGTCCTGCTCACCGGCGTCGAACACGCCGACGATGTTCGGGTGCTCGTCCAGCTCGACGGCCAGCAGCGACTCCCGCTGGAACCGCTCCCGGTTCTTGTCGTCCGCGGAGAGGGTGGGGTTCAGGACCTTGAGGGCCACCTTGCGCCGTAGTGCCGGCCGGAGGTCCTCGGCCAGGTAGACGTTGCAGAAGCCGCCCGCCCCGAGGAGGCGTTCGATGCGGTAGCCACCGAACTCGGTCCCGGGTTCCATCACGCTCATCTGGGGTGCCCGCCTGTCGTCAGAAGCCGCCGGTCCCGCGGTCGACCGCCCCCCGGAACCAGGCGTGCGTCCCTTGGGACGCGATCGCCGCGCCCAGCCGGGTGAGCGCATGGGCGTACGCCGCCCGCCGCATGTCGACGCCGAGGCTAGTGGCGAGGTCGTGGACCGCTGCGAACTCCCGCCGCATGATCGCCTCGAGCCGCTCGTGGACCTCCTCGAGGCCCCACGCCAGCCCGCCCCGGTTCTGGACCCATTCGAAGTAGCTCACGGTGACGCCGCCGGCGTTGGCCAGGATGTCGGGGACGATGTTGATGCCGTTGCCGACCAGGATCTGATCGGCGTCGCTGGTGATGGGGCCGTTGGCGACCTCGATGATGGTCCGGGCCTGGATGCGGTCGGCGTTGTCCTTCGTGATCACACCCTCCAGGGCGGCCGGGATCAAGATGTCGACGTCGAGCTCGAGCAGCGCCTCGTTGGTGATCACGTCGGCATCGACCAGCTGGCAGACGGACCCCTCGCAGTAGACGGCCCGCAAGGCTCGGGTGTCGTTCTTGTTCTGGACCAGGCTGGGCACGTCGAAGCCCTCATCCCGCTGGATGCCACCCTGGCTGTCGCTGACGGCGACGATGCGGTACCCGTCGCCGTGGAGGAGAGCGGCGACGTGCTGGCCGGCGTTGCCGAAGCCCTGGATGGCGACCGTGACCGCCGTCGGGTCCCACTCCTCGCGGCGTTCGAGCTCCTTGATGCAGTAGTAGGCACCACGGCCGGTGGCGTCGTCGCGGCCGAGGCTGCCGCCGAGCTCGATGGGCTTGCCGGTGAAGGTGCCGGGGCAGCGGCGCCGCTCGATGCGCGAGTACTCGTCCATCATCCAGCCCATCACCATGGCGTTGGTGTAGACGTCGGGCGCCGGGATGTCGGTCTCGGACCCGAGCACGTCGTGGAGCGCCTGCACGAAGCCACGGCTGACCCGCTCCAGCTCGAGGCGGGACAGCTCCTTGGGGTTGCAGACCACACCGCCCTTGCCGCCGCCAAAGGGCAGGCCCACCACCGCGCACTTGATTGTCATCCAGAAGGCCAGGGCCTTGACCTCGGCGACGTCCACGTCAGGGTGGAAGCGGATGCCACCCTTGGTGGGTCCCCGGGTGTCGTCGTAGCGGACCCGATAGCCCTCGAACACCT
>DASTFY010000154.1:0-7481 GCA_035719525.1 Acidimicrobiales bacterium | reverse complement strand
GCCATCCGCTTCGTCGTGACGCGTTCCATCTACTCCCCAACGTCGGGCGACGTTTCCGCTCGCCGCGAGACCCCAGTGTAGAAGGCTCCGGTCACCGTGTCTGACGCAACTTCGCTGCCCGGCTCCAGCACCGCGTACGGCCCTACATGCGCCCCGGCGCCGATCTCGGCCTCACGCGCCACCGCGTGCTCCACGACGGCGTCGTTCCCGACGACAGCGTCGACCAAACGGGTGTCGGGCCCGATCTCACAGCCGTCCCCGATGACGGTGCGACCCTGCAGCATGGTGCCCGGGTACAGCGTGACGTCGCGGCCGAGGCTGACGGTGGCGTCGATGAAGGTCTGGCGCGGGTCCAGCATCGTGACGCCCTCCAGCAGCCAGAAGCGGTTGATACGGCGGCGCAGCTCCCGCTCGGCCAGGGCCAGCTGCCAGCGGTCGTTGACGCCCTGAACCTCCTGGGCGTCGCTCAGGGTGAAGGCGTCGACGCCGTGGCCGGTGTCGTGGAGCACCGAGACGACATCGGTGAGGTAGTACTCGCCCTGCGTGTTGTCAGGGGAGAGGCGGCGCAGGGCGGGGCCGAGTAGGTCGCGCCGGAAGCAGTAGATCGAGGTGTTGACCTCCTGGATGGCGCGCTCCTCGGAGGTGGCGTCGGCCTCCTCGACCACGCGGACCACCATGCCGTGCTTGTCCCGCAGCAGGCGCCCGTATCCGGTCGGCTCGGACATGTGGGCGGCGAGGATGGTGGCACCGTGCCCACTGGCCTCGTGGAAGGCGACGAGCTGCTCGAGCGTCTCCGGACGGAGGAGGGGCGTGTCGCCCGGGACGATGAGCACGGTCGAGGTGTCGTCGAGGTCGTCGCCGCTGAACGCCGTCATGCCGACCATGACGGCGTCACCGGTGCCGCGCTGTACCCGCTGCTCGACGAAGGTGACGTGCAGCTTGGGCGGGCTGTCGGCCTGCACGCGTTTGGTGACCTGCTGGGCACCGTGGCCCACCACGACAACGATCCGTTCGACATCGAGGTCGACGAGCGCGTGGAGGACGTGGAGCACCATCGGGCGCCCGCAGATGACGTGGAGTGGCTTCGGACGCTCGGACCGCATGCGCGTGCCCTGGCCCGCCGCCAAGACGATCGCCGAGATGCTCACGCCACCGTTCTAGCGCCGTAGGTGACTCGGCGGGCGGTTGCGCCCCTCACGCTGGGGTTCCTCGGTTGCGCAACCCGGGGGTCCTCGCTCCGGAGCGCGGTCCGGTGACCTCGCGGGGCAGCGCTCACTCCTCCGGGCCGTGGCGGCGACGGCGGCTCTGGATGGCCCGCTGGACCACCGTGAGCCTCGTGAGCCGGCGAGCCTCGGGTTCGACGTCGGCCCGCAGCTCACGCCCGAGCTCCTCGAGGAACCTGATGATCGCCCGCCACGGCTCGACCAGCCCGCGAACGACGGGGTCGTCGCCCCGGATCGGACCCCCCAGCTCGCTGGTGACGTCTCGCACCAGCCCCACGGTGACGCTGTCGCGAAGGACCAGGTGAGCTTCGTCGCCAACGAGGCGGAGCTCCGCCTTCCTGACCGCGGCCGCCTCAGCGGTCAGGTCCGTCGTGCCTTCCAGCTCGATCTCGTCGATGGCGGCGGCCAGGCGGTCCGGGTCGATGCCGAGTGCCGCCAGCGCTCTGGCGGCCGCGCTGTCCTCCGACCTGGCCAGCGCCTCCAGGAGGTGCTGGCTACCCACGGGTGCGCCGGCGGCCAACTGCTCGGCGGCGCGCATGGCCTCCTCCGCGCCAGGCGTCCGACGGGAAGACTGCGCCGCGCTCGGCTCCCGCCCGCTCAATAGCCCGAGGACCCGCTTGCGGACCGGTGCCAGCCCGGCGCCCTGCTGCACGAGGACCTGGGCGGCCACTCCCTCGCCCTCGCGCACCAGTCCGAGAAGGATGTGCTCGGTGCCGATGTAGTTGTGGCCGAGCTGGAGCGCTTCCCGCAGCGAGAGCTCGAGCACCTTCTTGGCTCGGGGCGTGAAGGGGATGTGACCCGTCGGCTCGGCCGATCCCCGACCGATGATCGACTCGACTCGCGCTCGGGTCGCCTCGAGGCTTATGCCGAGCTGGTTCAGTGCCTTGGCCGCCACGCCGTCGGGCTCGCCCAACAGACCGAGAAGGACGTGCTCGGTGCCGATGTAGTCGTGGCCCAGCCGGCGCGCCTCCTCCTGGGCCACCACGACGGTCTGGCGCGCCCGGTCGGTGAAACGCTCGAACACGCTCGTAGCATCGCCAGGCTGTCAATGCCCTATCACTGGTAGGGTATCGGCCGTGACGTCGTGGGAGGACCGGCTGGCCCGCTGGCAGGCCGAGCTGGCGATCCTGGCCGAGCTCGACGACATCCCGTGGGTGCCCCTGGCCAGGGCCGAAGCCGAGACCGGGGTGTCGCGTTCGGCTCTGCGGTCGTGGTTCCGCAGCGGCCAGATCCCCTCCCGCCTCGTGGACGGTCCCAACGGTCCGGAGCGGCTGGTGCCACTGGACGCCGTCGTCGAGCGGGCGGCCCGCTCGCCCCGCCTCCAGCGCCGAGCCGAGCGCGAGCTCAGCCTCGAAGCGCACGTCGCCCTGCTGGCGCACCGGCTCGACGAACTGGAGCGCCGTGTGGGCGGCCTCGAGACCGGGCGAGCCGGCCAATAATGGCCGCGACACCCGAGCAGGGACCGGCCGGCGGTGTGTCTGGGCGTTCGCGCGGGTACCGTCGCGCTGTGAGGCGATCGCTCCTTGCCGTCGGGCTCGCCATCGTCGTCCTGGTCGCCGTGGGCGGCATGGCCGCCGGGGCAACGGCAGTCGTCATCGACGATGTGGCCCAGGCACTGCAGAGCGAGCCGATCTACGTCGACCCCGACGCGGAGCGTGCGCTCTCGGCCGAAGAGGTCGACGAGGTCCGCGCCGCCATCGGCGGCGCCAACACGCCGATCTACATCGCGGTGCTTCCGGCGGCCGCCGCCGATGCTGCGGGCGGTGATCCGGCCGAAGTGGCGAGCCAGCTGGCCGCGGCGGTGGGCCGGGCGGGCACGTACGCGGTGGTCGTGGGCGACCGCTTCCGCGCCGGCAGCAGCGAGCTCCCGGCCGGTCAGGCGGCTGAGCTGGCTCGGCAGGCGCTCGATGCGCAGGGTGACGACACCAGCGGCGTGCTGGTCGACTTCGTCCAGCGGGTCGGCGATGCGGCAGCCGGCGAGTCCGGTGGTGGGTCGGGCAGCGGTGACGGCGGAGGCGGTGGAGGCGGAGGTGGGTTCCCGTGGCTGGGCGTGCTGCTCGCCGGAGGGGCCGCCGTGGGCGGTTACTCCATCTGGCGCGGCAGCCAGCGTCGCAAGGCCGAGGCGGCCGAGCGGGCTCGGGCCGAGGAAGCCGACCGCCAGATGTTGCGGGCTGAGATCCAGGTACTGGCGGACGACGTGGTGCGCCACGAGACCGAGGTCCAGCTGCACCCCGAAGCGCAGGCGGACTACGACGCCGCAGTCAACCGGTACCGCGCCGCCGAGGCGGCGCTGGACTATGCCGACGAGCCGGTGGACCTGGTGCGGGTGGAGCGTGTGGTGGCCGAGGCCCGCTACTCGATGGACCGGGCCCGGGCGATCATCGACGGCCGTGAGCCCCCCGCACCGCCAGAGGAGCTGCGCCAGCCCGGGCGGCACGGCGAGCCGGCGGTCACCATCGATGAACAGCGCCAGCCGGCCTATGTCGGCTATCCGGGCGGGTACTCCGGCGGCTGGTTCGGCGGCATGGGGGGTGGTGGGTTGTTCAGCGGGCTGTTGCTGGGCTCCCTGCTCGGTGGCTTCGGTGGCTGGGGACACGGCGGCACCACGATCATCAACGAGGCCGGGGACGACGGCGGCGGCGGTGACTTCGGCGGCGGGGATTTCGGTGGCGGTGACTTCGGTGGCGGCGATTTCGGTGGCGGCGACTTCGGCGGCGGGGATTTCGGCGGCTGAGGGTTCCGTTCGTGGCCGATCGGCACGCCGTCCGTGCGCCAGGATCGGCCCTGAACGCCGCCCGATGGGGACAGATACGATCCGCCCATGGCTGAGCTCGCAGTGGTCGCCATCATCGCCGGGTTGCTCATCGGCGGCATGGTGGGGATGGTCCTGGCCGGTTGCCGCGCCGTCCGGCGGCGCAACGAGGTGTGCGCTCGGCACCCCACCCGGCCGCCCCTGCGCTGGTTGGCCTCGCCTGAGCGCTGTGCACAGCTGCACCGACGGTTGCGGGACGCCGTTGTCGTGCTCCGCCAGGCCGTCCCGGCCAAACGACTCCGCCGCCGGGGGGACCTGACCCCGCTGGCGGCCGTGGCCAACGAGATCGAGATGCACGCGGTCGCTCTCGACTGCGACCTTCGCCTGGCCTCCCGTCGGCGAGGCCCAGCCGGCCACGCGCAGCGCGAGAGTGTGGCCGCCCGCATCGAGGAGATCGAGCGCAGCGCGCACCGCCTCGCGGCGGAGGGGCGGGGCTGCGATCGGGCTGGGATCGAATCGACCGACGAGGCCCTCCGCCGCATCAGCGAGTACCTGGACGCTCGAGACGCGGCATGGGCCGACCTGGCCCGCATCGAGCGTGACGCCGGCCTCGGCGCCCATGCCTGAACGCGCCGGCGACCTCCTCCAAGCATTCCCTGAGGACTGGCAGCGGGCGATGGCGATCGTCGCCCACCCCGACGACATGGAGTTTGGAGCGGCCAGCGCGGTCGCCCGCTGGACCGACCAGGGCAAGGAGGTCGCCTACCTCCTCGTCACGAGAGGTGAGGCCGGGATAGCCGCCATGTCACCGGTAGAGGCCGCGCCGCTGCGCGCCGAGGAGCAACGGCGAAGCTGTGCCGTCGTCGGCGTCGATGCGCTGGAGTTCCTCGACCGGCCGGACGGGCTGGTGGTGGCCGATGTACCCCTCCGGAGGGATCTCGCCGCCGCCATCCGCCGGCACCGGCCCGAAGTGGTGGTGTCGATCAACTTCCGTGACGGCTTCGGCGAGTCGGACTGGAACCACGCCGACCATCGAGCCGTCGGGGTGGCCGTGCTGGACGCCGTGCGCGACGCCGCCAACCGCTGGGTCTTCCCCGATGAAGGACCGCCGTGGAGCGGGGTTCGCCTCGTGGCGTTCAACGCCTCGCCCCGCGCCACCCACGGCGTCGACATCGGTGAGCACCTCGACCGCGGGACCGAGTCGTTGCGTTGCCACGAGGTGTACCTCGCCAACCTGGACGACGGTGGAGGCGACATGGCCGGCTGGTTGCGCTCGAACGCCGAAGCCGCCGGCGTTCGCCTCGGCGTCCGCTACGCCACCACGTTCGAGGTTTTCGAATTCTGATGCGGTCGGGCGGGGGAGGGGGGCAGTCCCCTCGTTTGTGTCGGGGATTCCGCGCCTGGCGCGGATTCGCCCGACACAAGCACTCGACCCGTGGATCAGTCGGACGCCCCGGTGAGGCGGAGGTGGCGCAGTCGCCACGACGCGAGGAGGAGCATCACGACGGTGATGATCGCCAAGCGGACGACGGCGCCCCACCCTTCGGGGATGCCTTCGCGCTGCAGGTCGTCGGTTCCCGGTCCGAGGCCGGCGAACACGGCCCGGCTCTCCCACATCGGCGAGAGCTGCGCGATGCCGGACAGCGTCGATCCGAGTAGCCGCTCCACGAAGAACACGATGGCAAGCGACCAGATCGCCGCCCTCCGCGCCACACACCCGATGAGCACGAACAGCGCGACGTAGGCGGCCGATCCGGCCGCGGCCGCCAGGGCCATGGCCGGCGCGCTGGAGGGGCTGCGGGCTACCACGGCCGAGATGGCCACCGCCGGCACCAACGTCACGAGCGCCACCATCCACCCGCCGAGCCAGCGGCCGGCCACGATCGTGCGGATAGGCGCCGGCGACAGCCACGTGAAGTGGAACGTGCCGGCGCGCATCTCCGCGCCCAGCACGGCGTCGCCGATCACCAGGCAGGCGATGGGGATGAGCAGCGAGAACAACGCGACATCGGCCATGGTGGCGAAGGCCACATCGGCCGGCGCATCGTCCAATCGGGACAGGAAGCCGAAGAACACCGCGGCGGCGCACGGCACAGCCAGCATCCACCAGCGCCGCACCGGAAGGCAGGCCCGCAGCGTGTAGCCCACGACGGCCGTGGCGACGGTCATCGGATCAGCTCCCGGAACATGCTCTCCAGGGAGTCGTCCAACGGGCGGACCTCCTCCAGCCGGGCATCGACCATCCGAGCCAGCCGAGGGAGTGCGACGGCGACATCGCGAGCGCGCGTCGACGACACCACCAGCCCGCCGCTCTCGACGGCCACGCTGCTGACCGCGTCCAACTCGAGCAGCGCCGCGGCCAACGGTCGGGCCGCCGGGGTCCTCACCAGGACCCGCCGGGGCCGGTCGGCCATGGCGTCGCGTATGGCTCGATGGTCACCGGCGGCAGCCAGCCGCCCCCGCATCAGGACGATCTGCCGCTCGGCCAGTCGTTCCACCTCGTGGAGCACGTGCGAACTGACGATCACCGTGCGGCCCTCACTGCCCAGATGGCGGAACAGGGCGATGAGATGGGCCCGCTGGACCGGGTCCGCGCCGTTGAGCGGCTCGTCGAGCACGAGCACTGTCGGATCCGTCACCAGGGCGGCGGCGATCTTCGTCCGCTGGCGCATCCCCTTGCTGAACCCGCCCACCCGGCGGTCGGCCACGTCGGCCAATCCGACGGTGTCCAGGGAACGGTCGATGGCGGATCGGTCCGCCACGCGGTGCAGGTCGGCGACGTAGCGGACGAGCTGGCGGGCGGTGAGCGACGGCGGGACCGCCTCGTCCTCCGGGACCAGCGCCAAGGAGCGCTGGACCTCTCGGTCTGTACGGGGGTTGCGCCCGCGGACGCGCACGGTGCCGGTGTTCGGCCCGATCAGACCGGTGATCGCCCGCATGAGCGTGGTCTTCCCGGCTCCGTTGGGCCCCAGCAGCCCGGTCACGCCTGGACCGAACGAGCAACTCAGCTCGGACAGGGCGACCTTGGGCCCGAACCACAGCGAGAGGTCGTCCACCTCGACCGCGGCCTCGGCGGCGAAGGCGGGATCGAGGGCGCTCATGCGTCCGGCTCCCGGTAGCGCACGAACAAGATCGTGAAGGCGGCGGTCAACACCAGTAGGTAGACAGCGATGGCGAGCAGGCCGCCCGAGGACACTCCGCTCAGCGGGCTGTCGGGGTCGAGGTGTCCGAGGAAGATGAGGTCCCTCAGGTAGAGCGGCAGGGCGAGCAGGTTGAGCGCCGCGATCGGCCCTTGCTCGTCGGCATCGCTGGCCAGGATGGCCGCCGTGACCATGGACGGCACCAGGGCCAGACCGAGGATGGCTGCGCCGGCCACGATGCGCCGGCTGGTCAGCGAGGCCAGCGCCACGCCGATGGCGGCGTAGTAGAGGGCGAGCAGGACGACGGCCGCCGGCACCTGCCAGATGACCTCGGCGTTCTCGCGCAGGTAGTCGAAAGCGGCGTCG
>DASTFY010000153.1:0-4258 GCA_035719525.1 Acidimicrobiales bacterium | reverse complement strand
CGTGCTCGTCCTCGTCACCGGAGCCGGCGGCCAGGTCGCAACGGACTTCGCCCGCCGATGCGAGGCGTCCGGCGACGAGGTGGTGGCGCTGGGGCATCAGCGGCTCGACGTCACCGACCGTGATGCCGTGCTCGGCGCGGTCGGTTCGGTCCGCCCCGAAGTCGTCGTCCATTGCGCGGCCTGGACGGCGGTGGACGCATGCCAGGGTGACCCGGAACGGGCCTTCGCGCACAACGCGCTGGCGGTGCGGTGGGTGGCCGAGGGGTGCCGCCGGTTCGGCAGCCACCTGGTGCAGCTGTCGACCGACTACGTGTTCTCGGGCGAGAAGGCCGAGCCCTATGTCGAGTGGGATCCGACCGGCCCGCTGAGCGTCTACGGGGCGTCGAAGCTGGCCGGCGAGCTCGAGGCCATGGGTGCCGGCATCGGCGCCACCATCGTGCGGACGTCGTGGGTGGTGGGCCAGCACGGGCAGAACATGGTCAAGACCATCCTGCGCCTGCTGGCCGAGCGGCCGCGTCTGTCCTTCGTCGACGATCAGCGGGGCCATCCGACCTTCACCGCCGACCTGGCTGGGATGGTGCGCCGGCTGGCGCTGGACCGCCGACCGGGCATCCACCACGTCACCAACCAAGGCTCGGTCAGCTGGTTCGAGCTGGCCCGGGAGGTCGCCTCGGCGGCCGGCCGTGATCCGTCCCAGGTGGAGCCGATCGCCACGAAGGACCTGCACCCGCCCCGCCCCGCGCCCCGGCCGGCCAACTCCGTGCTCGACAACGCCGTGCTCCGGCTGTCCGGCCTGCCGCTGCTGCCCGACTTCCGCGAGACCCTCCCCAAGGTCGTCCGGGCGATCGTCGACGGGGCCTGATCGGTCGGCTCGCTCTCAGCTGCGCACCACGTTGCGCTGACGGTCGAGCCAGCCCAGCAGGACGGCGATGGCCCGCGGGTCGTGGCGGAGACGGTGGCCGGCCCCGGGCAGCAGGCGGAGCTCGGCGCTGCCGTGGTGCTCGGCGAACAGACGGGCATCGACCACGGGCACGTACGGGTCGTCCTCGCCGTGGAGCACCAGCAGCGGACGGGGCGCCAGGCGACGAGCGGCGGGGAGCGGGCGGAAGCGGCGGAACTCGCGCGCCCACGCCTCGAACGAGGCCGGAAAGGCCGGGTGGCGGATCGCTCCCAATTCGCGCGCGTGCTCCAGGAACCGGCGAGGATGCGCGGCCCAGTCGTCGAAGTCGGCCCTCGCGCCGAGCATCGCCACGCCGCGCACCCGGGCGTCCTCGGCGCCCACGCACACCGCCAGCGATCCTCCGGTGTTGGTCCCGACCAGCCAGATGCCGTCGGGCGCGGCCTCGGTCTCCAGGTGGCGGATCGAGGCCCGCAGGTCGTCGATCCAACCTTGCAGCGAGAAGTCGCCGCTGGACTGGCCGCAGCCCCTGAACGTGAACGTGAGGGCGGCCCACTCCAGCTCGTTGGCGATGCGGTCCATCAACTCGGGGAACGTGCCGCCGGACTGGCGCGCGTCGAGCGGCCCGAGCGGGAACCCGTGGCAGAGGATCAGGCCCGGCAATCCCTTCGTCGGGCGTCCGGCCGGGTACGCGAGGTGGCTGGCGAGGGTGAGGCTGCCGGACGTGAACCGGCCGTTCACGGCGCGCCGCCGGTCAGCGGGGCCGTCGGCGACGCGGGTGCCGTCCGGCCCGGGCCAGGCGATAGCCGCGGTTTCGGGCTTCGGGCAGGCTGTCCGGGCCGAAGCACAGGTAGGTCTCGGCCTCCATCAGCTCCTCGATGGCGGCCTGGTCATCCCAGGTCTCGAGGTCGTACACCACTTGCGTGCGCTTGTCGCCGAGGAAGCGCTGGTGCTCGAACCGGGACGGCCGCTCCATGCCGGCGGACGATAGCGGCGGTACGGTCCGCTGGATGGACCCGACGCGGACCACCGACCTGCTCGAGGAGACCTGGCGCTCGACCATCGACGTCGGCCGCCAGCTCTCGGCCGACGACTGGGAGCGGGCCACCGACTGCCCGGGCTGGTCGGTCAAGGACCAGTTCTCGCACGTCATCGGCATCGAGCGCATGCTGCAGGACCTCCCGCCGGCGGCCGCCGACGTGGGTGCGGCCGCCCATGTGAAGAACGCCATCGGGGAGCTCAACGAGCGCGAGGTGGACTCACGGCGCTCGATGCCCGGTCCCGACGTCCTGGCCGAGTTGGAGGAGCTGGTGGCACTCAGGTTGGACACGCTCCGTAACGCCGACGCGGCCTACTTCGCCGAGGCGCGCATGACCCCGACCGGGCCGGGCACCATGCTCGACTTCCTCTCCCTCCGGATCCTGGACTGCTGGGTGCACGAGCAGGACGTGCGGCGGGCCGTCGACCGGCCGGGCCACCTGAGCGGGGGGCCGGCGGAGCACACGGTCGACCGCCTGCTGCGCACCATCCCCATCGTCGTCGGGAAGCGATCGGCCGCGCCCGAGGGGTCGACCAGCGTGCTGGTGATCACCGGGCCGGTCGAGCGGACCGTGCCGGTCGTCGTCGAGGGCGGTCGGGCGAAGGTGGTGGATGCCGGGGCAGCCGGGGACCCGGCCGTCACGATCACGATGGGCAGCGAGACGTTCCTCGTCCTGGCCGTTGGACGTCAGACGGCGGCCGAGCGAGCCGATCGCATCACGATCGAGGGCGACGCGGCCCTGGGCCACGCCATCGTCGACAACCTCAACATGATGATCTAGGTGGCGTTCCAGGGGCCGTCGGCTTCGGGCCCCACGGCACCGATGGCCTCCATGTACGCCAAGTGGGCGTCAACGACGTGCGCGACGTCCTCGTCCGACACCGCGATGTGCAGGAGCTCGATCTGGCCGATGAGGTACGCGACGGCATCGGTGTCGTCCACGACGACCGGATCGACGATCTCCTGCACCTGATCGACGGCGACGGGCGGCTGGAGGCCCTTCGAACGCAGCAGCCCCATGTGGGCTCGCAGGAGGGCACGAACCTCGTCGTGCGTGAGGCGGGCCTGGGCCGAGGGCGGCAGCGAATCGGCCACGTAGTCGACCGCCTCGTCGAGCACGTAGACGGCACGGGGGGCCACCGCGTCCAGCCGGCGGGCCTCCCTACCCAGGGTGACCGCGGCGATGCCGAAAACGGTCAGGGCGGCGAGCAGCAGGATGACGCCGGCGAGGACCACAGCGGCCGAGGGTAGCGACAGGGGCCCGACTCCTATGCTCGCCCGGTATGACCGTCCTCGTGACCGGCGGCGCCGGGTACATCGGCTCCCACACCGTGCGGCTGCTGCGCTCGCTCGGCCGGGAGGTCGTCGTGCTGGACACGCTCGAGCGGGGGCGCAAGGAGCTCGTCCTCGACGCACCGCTGGTGGTCGGCGACGTGGCCGACGACCAGCTCGTCGCCCGGACGGTGTCCGACTACGAGGTGTCCTCCTGCATCCACTTCGCCGCCTACAAGGCGGTGGGCGAATCGATGGAAGAGCCCGGGCGCTACTTCGCCAACAACGTCACCGGCTCGCAGCGGATGATCGAGGCCCTGCACCGAGGCGGCGTGAGCGAGATCGTGTTCTCCTCGTCGTGCTCGGTCTACGGCACGCCATCGCACGTGCCGGTGCGGGAGGACGCTCCGCTCGACCCCGAGAGCGTCTACGCGGCGACCAAGCGCATGATCGAGGACGTCCTGCGCTGGTACGGCGTGTCGGGCTTGCGCTCGGTCAGCCTGCGGTACTTCAACGCCGCGGGTGCTTCGGCCGATGCCGCCATAGGCGAGGACTGGACCTATTCGCAGAACCTGGTCCCGCTGACCATGAAGGCCATCCTGGGGCGCCGGCCACCGCTGCAGGTGTTCGGGACCGACTACCCCACCCCCGACGGGACGGCCATCCGCGACTACATCCACGTGGAGGACCTGGCCGACGCCCACGTGCGGGCCCTCGACTACCTGGCCTCCGGCGGCGAGACCATCGCGCTGAACGTCGGCACGGGCGTCGGTTCGTCGGTGCAGGAGGTCATCGACGCCGCCGAGCGCATCACCGGGCGCGCCGTGCCGAGGGAGTACGTCGGCCGGCGGGCCGGTGACCCGGTCACCCTGTACTCCGACAACCAGCTCGTCACCGCCACCTGGGGCTGGCAGGCGACGCAGGGCCTGGACGAGATCATCGCCACCGCCTGGCAGTGGCACTCCACCCACCCCTGACCTGTAGCCACCGGAGCTGCTGTCCGCTCCCGGGCAGGCGCCCCGCCCGGCCCGGGGCCCGGCCCACTCCCG
>DASTFY010000152.1:0-7770 GCA_035719525.1 Acidimicrobiales bacterium | reverse complement strand
GCTCGACGGGCCACGCCTCGAACTTCATCTTCCCGGTCGACCACAACAAGGAGATGGCGCTGCTCACGCTGGACAGCCAGCGGCAGTACATCGAGATGGGGCTCAACACGGCCTGCGGTGGCGTCGAGATCGCCCGGGAGCCGCAGCGGCTGGAGGAGTTCCGGCGCCGGGTCACCTCGGCCAAGGCCTGGGGCATCGAGTCCTGGCTCGTTTCGCCGAAGGAGGTGCTGGAGCTCGTCCCGTTCGTGGACGAGTCCATCGTCCTCGGCGGCTTCTACACACCCAGCGTCTCCGTCGTGGACTCGCTGCAGGCCGGCACCCTGTTCCGTGAGCGGGCGCAGGCGAACGGCGCGCTGGCCAGCTTCGCCGGCGTGGAGGTGCTGGGCGTCGAGACCGATGGCGGCCGCGTGCGGGCCGTCGTCACCGACCAGGGACGGATCGAGGCGGAGTACGTGGTGGTCGCCTGTGGCGTGTGGAGCCCGCGCATCGCCGAGATGGCCGGCGCCCACATCCCCTCACGCCGGCCGTGCACCAGATGATCGACGTCGGCCCCATCCCCATCCTGGAGGCGACCGGCAACGAGGTCGGCTACCCGATCGTACGGGACATGGACGTGTTCATGTACGAACGGCAGACGGCCGGCTCGATGGAGGTGGGGTCCTACGCCCACCGTCCGATCTTCCACCGCGTGGACGAGATCCCGTCCATCCAGGAGTCCCGCCTCTCCCCGACGGAGCTCCCGTTCACGGCCGAGGACTTCGACCCTCAGCTCGAGGATGCGCTCGAGCTCATGCCCGACCTGCTGTCTACGGCAGAGATCAAGTACGCCATCAACGGGTTACTGTCCCTCACCCCCGACGGGTTCCCGCTGCTGGGCGAGACGCCTGAGGTCCGCAACCTGTGGTCGGCGGCGGCGATCTGGATCAAGGAGGGGCCTGGCGCCGGCCGCCTGCTGGCCGAGTGGATGACCCGGGGCGTCCCCGAGATCGACCCCCACCAGTCCGACATCGCCCGCTTCTACCCCTACGCCCGCAACGACCACCACGTCCGCGCCCGGTGCACCGAGCACTACAACAAGACCTACGGGATCGTGCATCCCCGGGAGCAATGGGCGTCCGAGCGCAACCTGCGCTGCGCGCCGTACCACGCTCGGACCGAGGCGCTCGGCGCCGTCTACTTCCAGGCCGGTGGCTGGGAGCGGCCGCACTGGTACGCCTCCAACGCCCCGCTGGTCGAGCACTACGGTGTCGAGGACCGCCCGGCCGAGTGGGACGCCCGCTGGTGGTCGCCCATCAGCAGCGCGGAGCACCTGGCCATGCGGGAGCGGGTCGGCATGGTCGATCTGGCGCCCTTCGTCGTCTTCGACATCAGCGGCCCGGGTGCTCTCGAGTTCCTGCAGACCATGGCCGTCAACAACTGTGACGTTGCCGTCGGGCGCTCGATCTACACCCCGATGCTCGACTACCACGGCGGGTTCCGCACCGACCTGACGATCATGCGCCTCGCCGACACCCGGTTCCGCGTGGTCACCGGCGCCTTCGACGGCCCGAGGGACGAGCACTGGTTGCGCAAGCACCTACCCCTGGACGGGTCGGTCAACTTCGAGGACCGGACCTCGGCGCTGTGCACCATCGGCGTGTGGGGTCCGAGGGCGCGGGACCTGGTGCGCGCCGTGACCGATGCCGACGTGTCCGACGCCGCCTTCCCCTACGGCACCACACAGGAGGTGCTCTTCGGCTCGATCCCGGTGCGGCTCTTCCGGATCTCCTATGTGGGCGATCTGGGCTGGGAAATCTACGTTCCGATGGAGTCCGGCCTGGCCGTCTGGGACGCGCTGTGGGAGGCGGGTCAAGCCCACGGCGTCGTCGCCGTCGGCGCCGGCGTGTACGGCACCAGCGGCCGGCTCGAGAAGGGCTACCGCCTGATGGGCGCCGAGCTGGGCGGCGAGTACAACCCGGTGGAGGCCGGCCTCGCCCGGCCCAAGGTCAAGGCCGCCCACTTCCACGGCAAGGAGGCCTACCTGGCCGCCCGCGACGAGGACCCGGCGGCCGTGCTCTGCACGCTCACCGTCGAGGACCACGTGGCGTCCAGCGACGGCGTCAAGCGGTACATGACCGGCAGCGAGCCCATCCTCACCCTCGACGGCGAGCGCATCGTCGACCGCAAGGGCCGTCCGTCGTACGTCACCTCCGCCGGCGCCGGACCGTCCGTCGAGAGGTACCTCCTGCTGGCCTACCTCCCGCCCGAGCACGCCGTCGTGGGCAACGATCTCCAGGTCATGTACATGGGCGACCTGTTCCCGGTCCGCGTGGCGGTGGCGGGGAGCACGCCGCTGTTCGATCCCGACGACGCCCGGATGAAATCGTGAGCTCGACGGCCGAGGATGGCCTGCGCATCCTGGTCTGCGTGAAGCGGGTGCCGGCGCCCGGGGCGCGCATCGCGCTCACCGCCGATCGGAACGACATCGACACCAGGAACCTCGGCTTCACCACCAGTCCGCACGAGGAGTGCGCCGTCGAGGAGGCCATCCGCCTGGTGGAACACCACGGCGGGTCGAGCACGGTGATGACCGTCGGTCCTCCGGAGGCCGACGAGCAGCTTCGCTACGCCTTGTCGGTCGGCGCCGGCGGCGCGGTCCTGGTGACGACCGAAGGGACCGACCCCGACGCCCAGGCCACGGCCAAGGTGCTCGTGGCGGCCATCGAGGCGCTGGAAGCCGACGGCGGCCCGTTCGACCTCATCCTGTTCGGCAACGAGTCAGCCGACGCGGGCGGGTTCCAGGTCGGCATCCGCACCGCCCGGGCGCTGGGCCGGCCGGTGGTCAACGGCATAAAGGCCATCGAGGTGGCCGAGGGCCGGGTGGTCGCCCGCCGGGAGAGCCCGGAGGGCTACGAGGTCTACCGGCTCGACCTGCCCGCCGTGCTGGGCGTGAAGGAGGGGCTCAACCTCCCCCGCTACCCGACGCTGCCCGGGCGGCTGCGATCCAAGAAGGCCGACGTCCCCCGCCAGCCCGCACTGGTGGTGGCCGGTGGCCTGGCGACGCTCGACTTCCGCCTGCCGAGCGAGCAAGTCACCGAGACCACCGTGCTCGGGGACGGTCCGGACGCCGCGGCGGCGGTGGCCGATCTGCTCCAGGAGCTGGGGCTGCTGTGAGTGGGCCGAGCGGGCCCGTGGTGGCGCTGATCGAACACGACCGCGGCGTCGCGCCCGATACGTCCTTCCAGGCGCTCACCTTCGCCCGCTCGGTCGCCGAGCAGCTCGGGACCGCGGTCGAGGCGGTGATCATCGGCGAGGAGGCGCAACCGCTGGCCACGGAAGCCGCATCGCGCGGGGCGATCAAGACCTGGCTCGTCCGGCACCCGGAGCTGACCGACTACGGCCCCGAGGCGTGGGGTGATGCGATGGCGCAGGTCACGACGGCCAGCGGCGCCGCCGCAGTCGTGGCCGTGGGAACCGACCGCGGCAACGAGGTGCTCGCCCATGCGGCGGCCATCGATGACCTCCCCTTCGCCGCCAACGTCGTGGGCGTCGAGGTGGCCGCAGGGCCGTGGGCACTGGAGCGGGTCCGATGGGGCGGGAGCCTCTTGGAGCGGTCCACGCTCGACGCGCCGGTCAAGGTGCTGAGCGTGCCACCCCACGCCGTACCGGCCGCCGAGCCCGGGAACGGCGAGCTGGGCACCGTGGAGGACTTCGCTCCTGAGCTCGATGACCAGGCCGCTCGGACGCGGATCGTCGAGCGCGTGCCGGCCGCGGCCGGTAGCAGCCTGGCCGGCGCCGCCGTGGTCGTCAGCGGCGGCCGGGGGGTGGGCTCGGCGGAGGGCTTCGCCGCGCTCGAGGAGCTGGCCGGGCTGCTCGGCGGCGCCGTCGGCTGCTCCCGCGTCGTCACCAACAACGGCTGGCGCCCCCACTCGGACCAGGTGGGCCAGACCGGCAAGCGCATCGCCCCGGAGCTGTACATCGCCTGCGGCATCTCCGGCGCCATCCAGCACTGGGTGGGCATGATGGCGGCCAAGCGGGTGCTGGCCATCAACATCGACCGGGACGCGCCCATGGTCACCAAGGCCGACTACGCGGTCATCGGCGACCTGCACACCATCCTGCCCGCGGTCGTCTCCGAGGTCCGCCGGCGCAAGGAAGGCGCGACAGTCGGCGGGGACGGCTGACCGGGTGCCAGACTGAATCAGCACGCGCAGGAGGGGAACCGTGGACCTGGCGGCTGGAACCGACGACGCGACCCGCACCGACGGTGCCGTCGCGCCCGCTGGTACCGATCCCGCTTCGCCGGTGCTCGAGTGCCGCAACGTCTGGAAGGTGTTCGGACCGAAGGCCGAGCGCATCGTGGGCACCCCGGCGGCCGACCTCCCGCGGGCCGAGCTGGCCCGGACCGGCAACGTCGCGGCCGTGCGCGACGTGTCGTTCTCGGTCGGCAGCGGTGAGCTGTTCGTCGTGATGGGCCTGTCCGGCTCCGGCAAGTCGACGCTCATACGCTGCCTGTCCCGCCTGGTGGAGCCCACGGCCGGCCAGGTGCTCATCGACGGGGAGGACGTCACCGCGGCGAGCGCGGAACGGCTGCGCGAGCTGCGGCGGACGAAGATGAGCATGGTCTTCCAGCACTTCGGGCTGCTCCCCCACCGCCGCCTGCTGGACAACGTGGCCTTCGGGCTCGAGGTGCAGGGCTGGAGCAAGGCCAGCCGGCTGGAGCGGGCCGTCGAGATGCTGGCCCTCGTCGGCTTGGGGGGCCTGGGCGACTCCTACCCGGACCAGCTCAGCGGCGGCATGCAGCAGCGCGTCGGCCTGGCTCGCGCCCTCGCCAACGAGCCCGAGATCCTGCTGTTCGACGAGCCCTTCTCCGCGCTCGACCCCCTGATCCGCCGGGACATGCAGGACGAGGTGTGCCGGCTGCAGAAGGAGCTGCGCAAGACGGCGGTGTTCATCACCCACGACCTGTCGGAGGCCCTGAAGCTCGGCGACCGCATCGCCATCATGAAGGACGGCCGCTTCGTGCAGGTAGGCACGCCGGCCGAGGTCGTGGGGCGGCCCGCCAACGCCTACGTCAGGGACTTCACCCGTGACGTGCAGCGAGGGCACGTGCTCACCGCCGAGGCGGTCATGGGCCCCCCACCGACCGATGGGGTGACGATGGGCCCCGCCGTCGACCCACGCACGCTGCTGTCCGAACTCGTCCGGCGGACAGCGGCGTGCGCCGACCCGTTGCCCGTCGTCGACGACGAGGGTGTCACCGTGGGTACCGTCGACAGAGCTCGGGTGCTCGCGGCCATCGCCGGCGACTCACCCAACGGAGCCGACGATCCGTGACCACCGCGACCGCACCCCTGCCGGCCAGTCCGGCGCCCGTGACCGTCGACGCCGGTTCCCAGGCGTGGCGACGCATCGCGCCGTTCGGACTCGCCGCCCTGGTGTTCGTCGCCCTCGTCGTGATCTTCGGCGATCCCTTTCCGACGTGGTGGGATTTCCACGTCGCGGACCGCGTCGACGAGGCGAAGTCCTGGATCATCGACCATCGGGACACGCACTGGGTCTTCTCGAACGTCCTCCAACCGATCACGGATCTCCTGGAAGCGCTCTACGACTGGACGCTCGATGTCCTGATCTTCCTCGGCTGGCCGGGGATCCTCGCCCTCACGGCCGTGGTCGCCTATCGGGCCGCGGGCCCCAAGGTGACAGTCGTCAGCGTCGGGTGCCTGCTGGCCATCGGCCTCCTCGGGGTGTGGACGGAAGCCATCGAGACGATGGCCCTCATGCTGGTCGCGGTGGCCGCCGCCCTCCTCATCGGCATCCCCCTGGGGATCCTGGCCGGCCGCCACCAGAAGGTCGACAGCGCCCTGCGGGGGTTCCTCGATGCCGCGCAGACGATGCCCGCCTACTGCTACCTGCTGTTCACCGTGCTGCTGTTCGACATCGGCGCCCCATCGGCGGTCATCGCCACCGTCATCTTCGCCCTGGCCCCGGCCGTCCGCCTCACCGCGCACGGCATCCGCTCCGTGCCCGCAGGTCTGGTGGAGGTGGGCGAGGCCCACGGCGCCACGGGTCGTCAGGTGCTGAGCAAGGTGCAGTGGCCCCTGGCCCGGCCCTCGATCCTGCTCGGCGTCAACCAGGTGATCATGATGGCCTTCGGTGTGGTCGTCATCGCCGCGCTCGTCGGATCGCCGGGCCTGGGGCAGTCGGTCCTCAACGGGCTGGAGAAGATCGACGTCGGCCTGGCGCTGGACGCCGGCCTGGCCATCGTCCTCGTCGCCGTCATCCTCGACCGCATCTCGAGTGGGCGGAACCTGGCCGAGCGCCGCGCCCACGCCCGGCGGCCGGTGGCGCAGAAGCGGCGGGAGCTGCTCATCGGCCTGGGCATCGTCACCGTCGGCATCGTCATCGCCCGGCTGGCACGAGCCGAGCAGTTCCCCGACGCGTGGACCTACTCGTTGCGGGAACCGGTCAACTCGGCGGTCGGGTGGCTGCGGGACAACGTGCGCAACGGCGTGCCGGTCATCGGCGGGTCGTCGGCCATCAGCGACTTCCTCGTGCTGCGGCTGCTGGAGCCGCTGCGCCAACTGCTCACGGACACCCCCTGGTGGGTCGTCACCGCCGCCATCGGGACGCTGGCCTGGTTCACCGCTGGGAGAAAGGTGGCCATCGTGTCGGTGGCCTGCCTGGTGGCCATCGGCGGGCTCCAGTTCTGGGATGCCAGCATGGACACGCTGAGCCAGGTGCTCGTGGCCGTCGTGCTGGCCGTGGTCATCGCCGTGCCCATCGGGATCCTCGCCGGTTGCTCCGACACGGTCGACCGGGCCCTCCGCCCGATCCTGGACGCGGCCCAGGTCCTGCCCGCCTTCATCTACCTGATCCCGGTCCTGGTGCTGTTCAACGCCGGCCGGGTGCCGGGGCTGGTGGCCTCGGTGATCTACGCCATCCCCGTCGGGATCCGCCTGACCAGCCTGGGGATCCGTCAGGTCCCGGCCGAGACCGTGGAGGCCGCCGTCGCCTACGGTGCCACCCCCCGCCAAGTACTGTGGAAGGTGCAGATACCGCTGGCGGTGCCCAGCATGAAGCTGGGGGTCAACCAGGTCATCATGATGAGCCTCTCCATGGTCATCATCGCCGGACTGGTCGGGGGCGGCGCCCTGGGTCTGGCCGCAGTGAAGGGGCTCACGAAGAGCCAGTACGAGCTGGGAACCGGCCTGGCGGCCGGGATCTGCATCGTGCTGTTGGCGGTCGTGCTCGACCGCATCACCCAGGCCTGGGGCCGGCCGCGTCGGGCGGCCCCGGCCATCCGTTGAACCACAAAGGGGGAGACCGAATGCGAAACAGACGAAGCTGGAGGTTCGGCCTGGCGGCCGGCCTCGCGTTGTCGCTGGTGGCCGCGGCCTGCGGGAGCGACGAGGGTGGCAGTGAGAGCAGCCAGACCGAAGCTGCCGGAGCCGAGACCACGGCGGCCAGCGGTGGCTCGGACACCACGGCGGCGCCTGCCGCGGGCGGCGAGGAGCTCGTGCGCCTGGCCGTCAACCCGTGGACCGGCTCAGCCGTCAACGCCAACGTGGCCAAGGCGGTCATCGAGAAGGAGGGGTTGGGCACGGTGGAGCTCGTCGAGATCGACGAGAACGCCATGTGGCCGGCCATCGCCAAGGGCGACGAGCTCGACGGCGTGCTGGAGATCTGGCCGTCGGGCCACGCCGCCGACTACGAGACCTACATCACGGGCAACAAGGGCATCGTCGATGGCGGCCTCCTCGGGCCCGACGCCAAGATCGGCTGGTACGT
>DASTFY010000151.1:0-2012 GCA_035719525.1 Acidimicrobiales bacterium | reverse complement strand
GCCAACGAGACCACGCCGTCGAACACTTCCAACCCCAACGAGCCGAGCTAGCTCAACAAGCTCGTCCACGGCATCGACGACAACGGCTGACCCCAGCCACCAGACGACTACCCTGCACCACCAGGAACAACCCCACGGATCACCGGCATATCGGCCAATTCCGTGCGGGACGTTCAGGGCCGTGCGCCGGTTTGCGCGGACGATGGTGCTGTCCTAGGCGTGGTCGCCTGGTTCGCTTGCGGGACCAACCCCCACCGACGCCACCGAGGAGGTGGCGCACGCGCCTCGAACCCGGGCTGCCCGTCGAAGGAGAGTTGAGCGAGGTAAACAGGGACATGCCCGTGGCTCCCGGCCTTCCGACTTGGCGCGGCCGCTTGCATCTGTGGGCCTTCGTGGTTGCGGTGCCGGCGACCGTCGCGCTGGTCATCTTGGCCAGGGGGGCCGTGGCCATCGTTTCTGCCGCGGTGTTCGGCGCGGGCCTCGTGCTCGTGTTCGGCACCTCGGCGACGTACCACCGTTTGGTGCGCTCGCCTGTGGCGCGGCGTCGATGGCGCCGTGTCGATCACGCCATGATCTATGTGCTCATTGCCGCCACCTACGTGCCGGTGTGCGTTCTCGTGCTGCCGCGCCGTGTGGGGGTGCCACTGCTGGTGGTGGTCGGCGCCGGCGCCGGCGCCGGTGTCGTGCTCAAGCTGGCGTTCTTCCAGCGCGCCGGGCGATGGCCCGCCTTGCTCTACATCGTCCTTGGATGGGGCGGGGCAGTAGTGGCGCCTCAGCTGGTCGGCGGGCTCGGGGTGGCGCCGTTCGCGTTCCTCGTCGCGGGTGGCCTCGCCTACACCGTGGGAGCGGCGGTGCTCGGTCGCCAAAGGCCAGACCCGGCGCCGCTCACGTTCGGCTATCACGAGATCTGGCACGGCTGCACCGTCCTCGCCGCGGTCTGTCACTTCGCCATGGTCACCCTGGTGCTGGCACGCTGACATCGCCCACTGGCGGCGACGAGTCGCCGGTGCGGGATCGGCGTGGGGTGGGGCTCTGGTGCAGCGGTTGAGAATCATGAAGGCGAGGCCGTCTTCGGCCTTAACCGGAGGCGAGGGCGAACCAAACGTCGGCGAGCAGGTCGAAGTTGTGTAGCTCGTCGGGCCCATTCACCCCGGAGATCCATCACACCGTGCGCGACCACCAGCGCGCGGCGGCAAGCGCCGCGATCGCCGGATCGGCGTGCGCCGAGCTGAACGACGCGCGATGGGCCTGTGCACCTCGACCTCGGCGTCGATCGCCCGCGTTCGGCCATTCCGTTTCGAGCGAGCGTCCGGCCGAGATGAAGGGACAGGTGGACAGAGGCCGCGGTAGCTCACCGTGAACGGGCGTCGCCGTTGGTCGGCAAACGCCGGGTCGCGCGCCGCGGCCAGAATGGCAGCGATGTCGGCAGCGACCGCGGCCGTCGTCGTCGGGCTCGACGTCGGCGGGACGAAGACCAACGCCACGGTGCTCAGCGAGGACGGGCGGTTTCTCGTTGATCACATGGTTGAAGTGCCGAGCTGCGTGGTCGATGGCCCGGCGGCGGCGATGGCGGCGATCGACGAGGCGATGGAGCTGGTGCTGGTCGTGACCGCCACGCGTCGTGCCGCGGTGCGTGCGGTCGGGCTCGACACGCCCGGGCCGGCCAGCGCCGACGGTGTGATCTCGGCGCGCGGGGCCACCAACTTTGCCGCCGCCGAGTGGTGGGGCTTCGACTTCCGCGCCGCTGTCGAGGAACGTCTGCACCTCCCCGTGATTTACAACAACGACGGTAACGCCGCCGCCCTGTACGCACACGAGCGGCACTTCGGCGACGAGGCGTCACGACGATCATCGGTGGCGGCCATCGTCGGCACCGGGCTGGGCGGCGGGGTGATCGAGGCTGGTCGAGTGGTGCGGGGCGCGGCCGGAATGGCCGGTGAGTTGGGCCACGTCCAGATCCCGATGGACGGCCTGCTCGTGCCGGGCCAGCCGGTGCCGCGGTGCAACTGCGG
>DASTFY010000150.1:0-36863 GCA_035719525.1 Acidimicrobiales bacterium | reverse complement strand
GCGGCCATCACCAAGGACGCCGCTCAGGAGCTCGCGTTCGCGCCCGGTGATGCCGTGATCGTCGTCATCAAGTCGACCGAGGTGATGCTGGCCAAGGAGTAGCCCGCCGGTGAGACCGTCACGGGAGCCGAACGCTTGCAGATGCAACGACGCCGTCGCGGCGGACCGTGACGGCGGCCGCTCAGCCGGCCGGCGCCCCCTGGAGCAGGGCAACGAGGCGGCGACGCCACTCCACGGACGCCTTGTCGGCCTGGACGCTGACGAGCGCGGTGGCGTCGAGGGGGAGCACGCCCGGCACCCGCTCCAGCATGCGCTGATCCTCGGCGCCGATGGCCTTGTCGAAGCGGAGCACCTCGTCGGCCGGCACGGTGAAGTCGTCGTTGCGCCAGACCACGAAGGTGAACAGGGCGGTCACGTCGTCGACCGGGGTGCTCAGCAGCAGGAGGATGTGGTCGAGCCCGGTCTCGTAATGGATGGTGCTGCGCACGGCGAAGGGAAGGTGGAACCCCGTCGTCATCCGGCGGGTGAGCACCTTCGTGGCCAGACCGCTGGCCGTCGCTCCGAGGGCGTCGTTGTTGACGTGGACGTGGTAGCTGTAGCCGTAGAAACCCTCGTCGAGGGGACCCAGCTCGATCTTGGGTACCCGCGTGTCCTGTGCCCGGCCGAACGTACCGGTGTGCACGAAGGGGAAGTGCGAGATGTCGAGGAAGTTGTCGGTCATACGCGTGGCCGAGGCGTGCCAGAGCTGGACGTCGACGTTCAGGCGGCGGTAGGTGGGATCGGGGTCCTGGGGGATCTCGGGGATGCCGGCCGCCGGATCACCCGGGCACAGCCAGACCAGCCCGTAGCGCTCCGCGACGTGGATCGTGGCCAGGTGCGCCTTGGGAGGCACGGGAACACCCTCGTTGGCGGACGGCACGAGCAGGCAACGACCACCGGCCCCGAAACGCCAGCCGTGGTAGGCGCACTCCAGGTGGCCGTCGATCAGGTGCCCCAGCGAGAGCGGCGCCTCCCGGTGGGGGCACCGGTCCGGCGCGCCGACCACGGCGCCGTCCTCGGCCCGCCAGATCACGTAGGGCTCCCCGAGCAGCGTGACACCTACGGGGTCGCGGGCGAGGTCGGGGCTGCGGGCGACGGCGTACCAGTACCGCTGCAGCACCGGGTTGTCGCACAGCCGCGACGTGCGGGATGGCGACGCGCTCATCGCTCGGTGGGGCCGAACTCGTCGACGGCCAGGGGTGTCGCCACGTCCCGGCGGACGAGCTGCATCACGTGGGCCGCCCGCCCCTCCCATGTCGTCGGGGGACCGACGCGGTAGAAGGGTGAGCGGAGGTTGGACATGAGCCGCGTCACCATGTCGGTGTCCTCCCGGTTGGTGAGCTCGAGGCTGGCAAGATCGGCCTCCTGTTCCTCGGGTGCTTTGCCCGTTCCGTAGATCCTCGACACCAGCCTGGTCCGATCGGGGGCGAGGGGGTCGGCCCGTACGAGGATCAGCATCGTGGCGTAGGGCAGCGGGGTCAGGTTGGGATAGATGAAGTCCGCGTAGTGGCCCACCAGGTCCTCCTCGGTGAGGTCCGTGCGGCCGCCGCTGGTGTCGTAGCTGTCGGGGTGCGGCTTGTACCCGCTACAGGTGCGTCCGGAGAAGCGCACGATCGTGTCCAACGACCGGCGCTCGGCGTTCAGGCGCCGATGGACGAAGCGGACGTGGTAGTCGTCGTTGGAGTTCTCGACGAACGCCTTCCAGTTGATCGGGTAGGTCTGGTCGAGCTGGCGGGGGTAGCGGCTGAAGGTGCCGAACCGGTAGCGGCCGTAGCGCTCGGCGATCGGCGCGATCCACTCCGAGAACGGTGGCGCCCGATGGGACAGGCAGCCGAACACGAGCTTGTCCCATGCCACCTCGATGCGGATCGGGACCAGGCCGTACTCCCCGGTCGGGATACCGTCCGGGTACATCCGCTGGCGGTCGGGGATGCCGATCAACCGGCCGTCGAGGTCGTAGGACCAGTTGTGGTACGGGCAGGTCATCGAGCTCTTGCAGTGGCCGGACGGCTCGGACAGCACGGGCGAGGCGCGGTGCCGGCAGCTGTTCAGGAAGCCCTTGACGCTCCCGTCCGGGGTCCGCACGACGAGCACGCTCTGGTAACCGATGCTGGCGGTGAGATAGTCACCGGGCTCGGCGAGATCCTCCGTGTCGCCCAGCCACACCCAGGAGCGGCCGAAGATGCGGAGCATCTCGAGGTCGAACAGGTCCTGGTCGAAGACCTCCCACGGCTGCAACATCGGCGAGGGCAGCGGTGACGGCACCAGACCCTCCGTCTCCGCCAGCAGCCGCCGCCGGCGTTCGATCCCTGCGGTCAGCTCATCCTCCGAGGGCATGGGGCACCTCCAACGTGGCGGGCCGGGTGGCGATGATGCAGTGCTGATGGCGGATCGGCTCGATCAGCCGGAGGGCGACGAACCCTGCCGCCCGCAGGCACTCGGCGACATCCTCGGCCGTTCGGGTCGTTCCGTGGACGGTCGAAGCCATCATGGTGGCGGCCATCATCACGGCGTGGGGGTTGGTCTTGCGCTCGGGATCGCAGAAGTAGTCGGCCAGGATCAGCCGCCCTTCGGGCCGGAGCGAGCTGAAGGCCCGCTCGATCAGCCCGCGCGCCCGATCGGACTCCTCGGCGCGGCAGACATGGCCCAGCACGACCAGGTCGTAGAAGCCGGCTTCGATCGGGATGCGGTGGTAGTCCCCTGGCCGGAGCTCGCACCGGTCAGCAACGCCGTGCTCGGCCGTCGTCCGCCGGGCGACTTCGAGGACACCGGGAAGATCGTTGACGACGGCGAGCGCCTGGGGGCAGGCCTCCAGGACGGCGATGGACCACGGCGCACCGCCGGCCCCCAGGTCGAGCACCCGCGCCGCTGGCAGGGCGGAGTAGCGGACCTTGAGGTCGGCTCTCGTCGCACACCGCCACACGGTGGCGAAGGTCCCTTCGACGAGCGGGACGTAGAACGCCTCGGGGTCCTCGTCGATCGGCTCCACCGGCCGCCCCTGGCGGACGGTGTCGGCCAGGTGGGCCCAGTTCTGGAGCGGTCCGGGCGCGATGGGCACGAGGCCGGCCATGCAGGCGGGGCTGGCGCTGACGAGGTAGCGGTGGGCGACGTCGTTGAGCTCGTACCGGCCACCGCACTGGTCGAGGAGACCGAGTGCGACGACGGCGTCGAGCAGGATCGACAGGTGCCGCTCCGACACGCCCAGCTCGGTCGCCATGGCCTCGCTGGTCGTGGCGCCGGCCTCGTCCAGAGCGTCGAAGACGCCCAGCTCCAGCGCGGCGAGCAGGATGTGGTACCGGCCGTGCCCTTCGATGGCGGCCCATACCGGTGCCGCCGGAGGAGGCTTGACGTCGGTCCAGGGGCGACCGGTCCGGGCCATGGTGTGCGTCGTCTTGAGCTCCGGGTAGGCCGAGTCACGCGTGGCAGCGGTCATGGCCGGAGCAGGATCTTTCCGAACACGCCTGGCCCGTCGAGGGTGTCCTGCGCCAGCGCGGCATCGGCGAGCGAGAACTCCGAGTGGATGGCCGCCTGGAAGCGCTCCCGGCAGAACAGGTCCCACACCGGGCCGAACTCGTCGGGCCGGTAGGGGTCGGAGCCGCGGATGGTGATGCCGCAGTGGAACACGTAGCCGAGCGACGGGATCGTGGCGACGTCGCCCGACGAGTTGCCACACGTGACGAGGCGGCCGTGGACGCCGAGCGAAAGGATCGAAGGTCCGAAGAGCGCGGTGCCGACGTGGTCGAGCACGAGGTTGACGCCGGCACCGCCGGTGAGCTCACGGGCCCAGGTGGTGACGTCACTGGTCCGGTTGTTGAGGACATGGTCGGCACCGAGCTCCAGCGCCCGCTGGCACTTCTCGTCCGAACCAGCCGTCGCCAGGACCGTGGCGCCCGCGTGCTTGGCGAGCTGGATGGCCGCCACGGAGACGCCGGCGCCGGCGGCGTGGATCAGCACCGTCTCGCCCCGCTGGAGACCGCCGGAGTCGAACAGTCCGTGCGCCGCGGTCAGCCAGCACGTCGGGAAGGTGGCGGCGTGCGTGGTCGGCATGTCGTTGGGCACGGGGTACACATGGGTGGCCGGCGCCAGGCAGAGCTCGGCGTAGCCCCCGTCCGCCGTGGCGCCGATCACCGCCAGCTCACCGAAGAGGTCGCCCCGCCCGCTGAAGCGGGAGCCGTCGGGTACGCCGGACAGCGATGGATCGAGGACGACCCGGGCACCCACCTCGACCGAGGTGACAGAGTCGCCGACCTCGACGACCGTGCCGGCCACGTCCATGCCGGGGATGTGCGGATAGGTGAAGCCGGGCATCTGGTACCAGCCGTTGCGCTGGACGATGTCGAGGCGGTTGAGCGCGCAGGCCTCGACCCGGACGATGACGTCGGCCCGTCCGGGGGTGGGGTCGGGCACCTCGACCTGCTCCAGCACCTCGCTCCCACCCGGCCGGTGGTGGCGCACCGCCTTCACTTCAGCCCTCGGACGAACGGTCGGGCCAGCGCCGCGGGCTGCCGCACGCGCTTGGCGAAGACCGCCATGGCCACGATGGTGACCACGGCCGGTGCGATGGCGAGGAAGGCCGGGTCGACCGACTCGTAGCCGAGTGACGGGATGGTCAGGGCGAACGAGGCCACCAGCCCGAACAGCAGGCAGCCCCCGACGGTGCCCTTCAGGGTCCAACCGCCGAAGATCACGGCGGCGATGGCGATGTAGCCCCTCCCGCCGATCAGGGAGTCCTCGAAGCGGCCGGATCGGGCGAACAGGAAGTACCCACCGCCGATCCCGGCCGTGATGCCGGCCAGGTAGATGGTCTGGCGCCGCACCTTGTTGACATGGAGTCCGGACACGTCGGAGGCGTTGGGATCCTCGCCCACGGCCCGCACGGCCAGGCCCCAGCGGGTGCGGTACAGCAGCCACCAGATGAGGGGGATCAGCGGGAAGACCAGGTAGAGGACCCACGGCTGGTCGAACAGGGCCGCCCCGACGAGAGGAATGTCGCCGAGCACGGGCACCTTCACGCGGCGGACCACCGCCGATTGAGGCTCCAGCTCGCTGGTCAGGAAGCCGACGATCCCCAGCACGAGCACGTTGAGCACCAGGCCCACGACGAACTGGTTGGCGGTCAGCCGGTGGCTCATGTTGGCCTGCACCAGCGCGACCAGGAGACCGGCACCGCCGGCCATGGCGAGAGCGATCCAGGTCGAGCCCGTCAGGTCGACGCCGGCCGCGGCGGCGAAGGCCCCCGCCAGCATCATGCCCTCGAGCGAGATGTTGATCGTCCCCGCCTTCTCGGCGACGAGCTCACCGAGCGCCCCGAACAGCAGCACGGTGGCCGCGATGACCGCGTTGCGGTAGGCGCTCTCGTTGGTGGCGATGTCGGCCAGCGCGGACAGGAACCCGCTCACGTCAGGTCCTCGCCGTCGTGGCGGACAGCGCCCGCCGGCGCTCGCGGACGAACAGGATCGCGGGTGGCAGCAGCAGGGCCAGTACCAGCAACCCCTGCACGACATCGGCGATGCGACCGGACACGCCCGTCGCCCGCAGGAAGCCGGACCCTGTCCGCAGGCACCCGAACACGAAGGCCACGAAGATGAGGACCAGCACCCGCTGGCGCGCCACGAGCGCGGCGAGCAGGCCGGCGAAGCCGATGCCGGCACCGAAGTTGGCCACGAGCTGGTAGTTGCCGAAGTCGCCGCCGGCGAGCATTACGCCACCGGCCAGGCCGGCGAACCCGCCCGAGACGAGCATGGCGCCGACGCCATAGCGCCGCTCGGGCACGCCGGCGCGCCGGGCCGTCCGCGGGTTGCGGCCGAGCATCCGCAGCCGGAAGCCCACGATGGAACGCCCGAGGATGACCGACAGCACCAGCGCCAGCGCCAGTGCGAGGAAGACGCTCACGGGAAACTCGTTGCCGAACACGGTGATCCGCGGGATGCGGGTGTCGGCCGGGAGCGGCTCGCTGACCTGGTTGCGGTTGGCCCGGCCGGCGGCCGGGGCGAGCAGGAGGAAGCGCTTCCGCAGCCCGTAGCCCATGAGGTTGGCCGCGACGGCCGTGAGGAGAAGCGTCGTGAGGACTTCGGGCACGTTGCGCCAGTAGCGCAGTGCGCCGGCGATCCCGGCCCAGATGGCGCCGCCGACGACCGCCGCCACCATCGTCACGACGAGCGCCAGCGGCCCCGGGCCGACCATGCGGGTCCCGATGTAGGCCCCGAAGCAGGCGCCGATGACGAGTTGCCCCTCTTGGCCGATGTTGACGAGGCCGGCCCGGCCGCTCACGATCGTGCCCAGACCGACGAGCAGGATGGGCACCGACACGGCGACGGTCAGCCCCCAGCGGCCGGGGTTCCGGATGCTGCCGTCCAGCATCGCCTGGTAGACGTCGGTCCAGGAGCCGCCGGTGACGGCGACGAGCAGGGCGGCGAGGGCCAGGGCCGACCCCAGGCAGATCACGTAGAGCAGGACGACTTCGGAGGTGGAGTGGAGGCGCGACCGCTCGCGGGCCGCCGCGATGTCCTCCTCCGACTCGGGCTCGGTGAGGATGGGCTCGCCGAGGATGTCACTCACGGGTCGGCCTCCGCGGCCGCCACGCCGCCCATGAGCAGCCCGAGCCGATCGAGGTCGATGTTTTCGCGGGGCATCTCTCCGACCGCGCGACCGCGCGACATCACCACGACGCGGTCCGAGAGGTCGAGGATCTCCTCCAACTCGGTCGAGATCAGCAACACGGCGACGCCGGCCGCCGCCGTCGTCTTGAGCCGGCCGGACATGTACTCGATGGCGCCGACGTCGAGGCCCCGGGTCGGTTGCGCGGCGACGAGCACCCGCGGATCGTGGGACAGCTCCCGCGCCAACACGACCCGCTGCTGGTTGCCGCCGGACAGCGACCACATCGGCGCGTCGGGCCCTTCGCAGGCGATCGAGAAGCGATCGATCAGCGCGCTCGCGTCGTCCCGCATGAGCTGCCGGTCCATCAGGCCGGCGCGGGCGACGCGCTCCGGGTTGGCGATGAACAGGTTCTCCGCGACCGTGAAATCCAGGACGCATCCCGAGTCGTGCCGATCCTCGGGGATCACGGCGACGCCGGCCGCCGCCATGGCCCCGGCCTTCCCCGTCACGATCGCTCGACCGTCGACCTCGACCATGCCGTCGTCCAACGCCCGCAGGCTCGAGAGGACCTCGCCCAGCTCCCGCTGGCCGTTGCCCTCGACGCCGGCCAGCCCGACGATCTCGCCGGCGTGGACGTCGACGGAGAACGCATCGAGCAGCACCCGCCCGTCGCGGGTGCGCACCGATGCGTCGGTGATGCGCAGGACCGGCGCGCCGTGGTGGGCACCCGGCCGCCCACTGCCTTGACCGTCGCCGCCGTTCACCGGGGCCGTGCTGACCAGGCCGAAGGCCGATCGTTCACCCCGCAACGACACGTCCCGCCCGACCATCGCCCGGGCCAGCGAGGCCGCATCGCTCGATGCCGTCGCCCTGGTCTCGACCACCCGCCCGTCGCGCATGATGGTGATCTCGTCCGTGGCCGACATCACCTCTGGCAGCTTGTGGCTGACCAGCGCGACAGCCTTCCCCTCGTCCTCCACCACCCGCCGCAGCGCCGAGAAGAGGAAGTCCGACTCGTCCGGCGTCAGCACCGACGTCGGCTCGTCGAAGACCAGGACCTGCGGATCGCGGCGGAGGCACTTGATGATCTCGACCCGCTGGCGCAGGCCCGCCGGCAGGTCGAAGATCCGGTCGTCCGGGTCGATCTGGAGGCCGTACTGCTCGCTGATCTCCGCCACGCGATCCCGAACGGCTCGCGGGTCAAGGCGGCCGATGTCGCCGAGGGCCACGTTCTCCCACACGGTGAGGGGCTCCACGAGGCTGAAGTGCTGGTGGACCATCGCGATGCCCCGCTCGGCCGCGTCCACGGGGTCCACGATCTGCACCGGCGTGCCCGCGAGGCGTACCTGTCCGGCGTCCGGGAGGACCAGCCCGATCAGCACCTTCATGAGGGTGGACTTGCCCGCGCCGTTCTCGCCCAGGATGCCGTGGACCTGCCCCCTCCTGAGGGTCATGTCCACCCGATCACAGGCCACCACCCGGCCGAAGCGCTTCGTGATGCCGACCAGCTCGACGGCGGGTGGGGAGTCGGCCTCCCCACCCGCCGGTGCGCCGTCGAGCAACGACATGTCGGGATCTCGTCAGCCGGCGGCGAAGGCCTCGGCTGCGATCGCGCCGAACTCGTCGGCGAAGTCGCCATTGGCGATCTGGGCGTACACGTCGTCCATCGCCTGCTGCTGCTCCGGAGTCGGCTCGCAGATCACCGCGCCCGGCTCAGGGTCGATTCCCACCTTGAACTGCTTGATGTCGCCTTCCTTGAAGGAGCCCTCGATGATGTCGGCCATGACCGCTCGCACGTAGTCGCCGCCGTCGAACTTCACCATGAGGGTGTAGTCGAGCTCCTCCTCGGGCAGGCACACCTTCGAGGAACCGGCGCTCATGGTGATGAGCCCGGCGGCGTTGGCGGCCTGGACGACCGGCCGGTGGGCACCTCCGAGGTACGGGTAGACCGCGTCGGCGCCGTTGTCGATGGCGGTCTGTAGCGCCGCGGTCGCGTTGGCCGTGTTGTCGAAGTCGAAGGGGAAGTCGCCCGTCGGGACGTAGGTCATGGTGTAGGCCGGATCGACCGCCTTGAGCCCCAGCTCGAAGGCCATCGACGCCTGCTTCTCGAAGCCGAGTTCGCAGCAGCCGATGAAGACGACCGAATCACCGCCGCTCTCCTGGAGCTTGAGGCCGGTGGCGTATCCGGCGGTGTAGCTGATCTCGGCGCCGTCGTCCGTGCTCTGCGCCAGGCCGGGGTTCTCCGGGAACCCCGCTCCGCAGTTGCAGTACCAGTAGATGTCCGGGTACTGCTCGATGAGCTGGGGGAGGGGTTCGGCGATCTCCGACGCACCCACGATGATGACGTCGACGCCCTGCTGCGCGAGGTCCCCGATGGCCGTGGCCGCGTCCGCGGCCTGGATGTTGTCGACCACGATCGGCTCGCTGAAGCCGTTCTCCTCGGAGAGCTCCTTCGCCGCGTCCACCACCGCCTGGTAGTAGGCGCCGTCGTCGGCCGGGCCGGCGGCCGCGATGCCGAAGACGACCTCGCCGTCACCGTTGAGGTCGAGCTGGGTGGCTACCTCGCTGGCCTCGGACGTCGGTGCCTCGGTGGCCGCAGGCTCGGTGGCCGGCGCCTCGGTCTCCGTGGCGGCCTCAGTCGTCGCGCTGTCGCCGCCGCCGTCACTGCCACAGGCCGCGGCCAGCAGCGCCAGGGCTGCGAACGCCACGGCCCACCGGGCGGGTTGCTTCATCATCTGGTATCCCCCTTCAAGTGTCTTCTGTGTTGAGTTGTCCTGCGCATTGGTCGGGCTAGCTGGACCGGGCCAGCTGGACTGATGGTCAGACCATTCATCGGCACTGTACACGATCACGTGCACGGTGTCACCCGACCGCCCGTCACCCCTCGCCGCGGTCAGCCGAGCACCTGTTCGACCGAGAACTCGAGGTTGTTGCCGTCGGGATCGGTGACGACGCAGATGTACCCGACGACCTCGTTACGGTACATCGGCCCCAGGAGCAGGCACCCCTCGGCCCGAGCCATCTCCGCGATGCGGTCGACGTCGGCTCGGGTGTCGAGCGAGAGCCCCAGGTGGCTGATGGACCGCAGGAAGCCGTACTCCTCCTTGATGTCGCCGGTGACGTTCTTCGGGAGCGATCCGCAGATGAGGACGATGACGAAGCGCGCCGCGCCTTCGACGGTGACGTCGCGTTCGTTGGCCAGCCAGACGGTGCGCAGACCGGTGTCCGGGTCAGCTCGCTGGTGGATGTTCACCAGCGTCGTGTACTTCTCGTAGAAGGCCAACGTCGCTTCGAGATCCCGCACCGGCAGGGCGATGTGGGTGAGCAGCGTGGGCGGCGGGGGCGCAGCGGTAGCCATGCCTCCCAGTGTGCAGTATGGTCTGACTATCAGTCCAGAGCCGATGATCATCACCACCGTGGTGGCGCGGCCCGCCACGCTGCCGGCCGGCCGCGAGCCCATGTCGTTCCTGTTCGTGCAGATCGGCACCGATGTCGGCGTCGTCGGCGCGGGGGAGGCCTGCGACAGCTATGGCTGCTCGTACGCCTCCGTCGTGGCCGCCGTCGTCGAGGACGTCTTCGCCCCGCTGCTGCTCGGGCAAGCCCTGGTCGCCGTCGAGCCGCTGGTCGAGCGCCTCCGCCTGTTCACCCGTCGGCGCCTGGGTGACACCTGGATCGCCGCCCAGGCCCGCAGCGCCGTCGAGCTGGCCTTGTGGGACCTGATCGGCCAGGAGGCGGGCCGCTCGGTCTCCGACGTGATCGGCCGGGTGCGGGACGAGGTCGAGGTGTACGCCTCCAGCGTGTTCCTGGAGGAAGGACCGGCGGCGTTCCACGTCGAGTTGCTCGACCCCGTCCTGAGCCAGGGCGTGACGAAGGTCAAGGTCAGGGTGGGACCGGATTGGGAGGCCGACCTGGGCATCCTGGCCGAGCTGCGGGCCGGGCTCGACCAGTCCGTGCAGATCATGGTCGACGGAAGCGAGATCTTCACCCTGCCCACAGCCATGGAGGTCGCCCGCCGGCTGCACGACCTCGGCGTCCTCTGGTTCGAGGAGCCGCTGCCCCAAGGGGCCCGGGCCGGCATCGAGACCCTCGGAGCGGCGTCGCCGGTGCCGCTCGCCTACGGGGAGCACCTGTTCGGGTTGGACGAGGCGATCGACGCGATGCGTCGCGGGCAGCTGCAGGTGCTGCAGCCGGACGCGTCGACCTGTGGTGGGCTGGCCGAGGGGCGGCGGATGGCCTTCGCCGCCTCCGCCTTCGGGGTCCGGGTGGTTCCGCACGTGTGTGCCGGACCGATCTCGCTGGCCGCCAACCTCCACCTGGCCGCCACCGTGCCCGCGATACGGCTCGTCGAGTACCCGCCGAGCCTGGCCGACGCGTGGTCGACGTTCGGGCGCGGGCTGGAGCTGGGCCCGAAGGAGATCGTCGACGGCAAGCTGTCGGTGCCCGACGGCCCCGGCCTCGGGATCGAGCTGGACGAGGACGCGCTCGACCGGCACCCCTACCGGCCGCCGGGAGACCGGGTGGCCGGCACCGTCCGCGGACTTCCCGACCGCTTCGTCGGTGACCGATGATCATGGACACGGACGAAGAGAGGACAGCGAGATGAGCGACGTGTTCACGGGCCCGATCGGTTCGAGCATGGCCGAGTTCAGCTCCGACTACATGACCTACGTCGAGGGGCACCTGGAGGAGGACCTGAGCCACGTACCCGACCGCATCCTGGGCGTCTTGAGGTCGCTGGAGGCACTGCGTCAGGGGTTCGCCATCGACCAGCTGCAGCACTGCTTGCAGACGGCCACGCGAGCCGAACGCGCCGGTGCCGAGGCGGAGATGGTGATCGTCTCGCTGTGCCACGACATGGGCAAGTCGATCAGCAACGCCAACCATCCTGCCGTGGCGGCCGAGATCATCCGGCCCTGGGTGTCACCGGAGGCGTACTGGGTGGTCAAGGTCCACCAGGACTTCCAGGGGCTGCACTACTACGGCCGGGTCGGCCTGGACCCGATGATGCGCCGCAAGCACGCCGATCATCCGGCCTACGAGCTGGCCGCCCGCTTCGCCGACGAATGGGACCAGGCGGCCTTCGACCCTGAGTACGACACCCTGCCGCTCGAGCACTTCGAGCCATTGGTGCGCGAGGTGTTCTCCCGCCCGCCCCGACGTGGCTGACGAGGCTGAACCGCCGCACTCAGGACGGGCGACCGACCTGGTACGTGCCCTTGTCCCGCCACAGGCAGATCTCGGCGCCCCACGGGTCGCGGAACGCGGCGTAGCGGGCGCCGAACTCGGCCCACTCCCTCTCCTCCCACAGCACCGTCGCGCCCATTCCCACCGCCCGGGCCAGGAACGCCGGCGGCTCGTCCACCATGACGTAGACCCTGGGTACGGGGCCGGTCATCGGCTCGTCGCTGCGGTGGATCCCCAGGTTGGGTTTCACGCCGGGCAGGATCTCGTGGAACTCCCCGGCGGGTCGGCGATTGAAGCTCCACCCGAACAGCTCGGCGTAGAAGGTGGACATCGCCTCGGGATCGGGGCACGGGAAGTCGACGAAGATCATCGGGTTGACGCGATCGGCCACCGGGCCACGGTACGCCAGGACCGACGATGACGATGGAGCTGATCGTCGCCCACGGGGATGTCGTCACCATGAACCCGTCGCGTGAGGTGCTCCTCGGCGGAGCCGTGCTCGTGACCGACGGGGTCATCGCAGCCGTGGGCTCGTCGGCGGAGCTGCTCCGCTCCTGGCCCGACGCCGCCGTGATCGACGCTCGCCGGTGCGTGGTCACTCCGGGCATGATCAACGCGCACCAGCACCTGACCGGCGATCCCCTCGTGCGCAGCTGCATCCCTGATCTCCTCCCCGCCGGCGCGTCGATCTTCGAGTGGTCCGTCCCCCTCCACGGCGCGCACACCCCGGACGACGACGAGCTGACGACGGTGTTGTGCGCCATCGAGTCCGTGCAGAACGGCGTCACCACGGTCGTCGAGGCCGGCACGGTGGCCCATCCCGAGCGCGTGGTCGACGGCCTGCAGGCGGTGGGCCTCCGCGGCACGATCGGCACGTGGGGCTGGGACATCGAGGAGGGTCCGTTCGCGGCCCCGGCCGACGAAGTGCTCGACCGGCAACGGGCGGTGGTGGAGCGCTGGCCGGCGGGGGGCCTGGTGACCGGGTGGGTCACGCTCGTCGGCCACGACCTGGCCTCGGACGCCCTACTCGTCGGCGCCGCCGACCTGGCCCGCCGCGTAGGGACCGGGATGACGATGCACCTGTCGCCGACGGCATCGGACCCCGAGCGCTACCTGGCCCGCACCGGGCGTCGCCCGGTCGTGCACCTGCAGCACCTGGGCGTGCTCGGGCGGCACTTGCTGTTGGGCCACGGCGTGTGGTTCGACGACGAAGAGATCGATCTGGTCCTGGAGAGCGGCACCGCCATCGCCTACTGCCCGTGGGCCTACCTGCGGCTGGGCCAAGGCGTCACGCGCGCGGGACGGCACGCCGAGCTGGTGGAACGAGGCGGACGGGTGGCGCTGGGTTGCGACGCGTCGAACGCCGGCGACGTGGCCGACATCCTCCGGGCCGCGGCCGCGGCCGCCGGCATCGCCCGTGACACCCGGATCGACCCTGAGCGCTTCGGCGCCCACACCGCGTTCGAGCTGGCCACGATCGCCGGCGCGGAGGCCATCGGGATGGCGGACGCGATCGGCTCGCTCGAACCGGGGAAGCAGGCGGACCTCGTCGTCCACCGCACGGAGGGGTGGGGGTGGACGCCGCGCGGCGATGTCGGGCTGCAGCTCGTGTGGGGCACGGATGGTCGGTCCGTCAGGGATGTCCTGATCGCCGGCCGGCCGGTGGTGCGCGACGGCCGCTGTGTCAGCGTCGACGCCGACGCGGTGTGGCACTCCGCCCAGGAGGCCCAGACCCGGCTCCTCGAGCGGGCCGGGATCACCGTCCCCCATGTCTGGCCCTACGTGGATTCGCGGTGAAAGCGGTGGATGAACGGTGAATGGTCAAACGCTCCTGTGCGGTCGGTACGTCGTGACGATGAACGCGCACCGGGACCTCATCAGGGACGGCGGGGTGCTGATCGAGGGCGACCGCATCGTGGCCGTGGGCAAGGCGGCCGATCTGGCGACGAGCCACCCGGGCGCCGACCCGGTCGGCGGCGATCGCTTCGTGGTCACGCCCGGGCTCGTCAACACGCACATCCACATCACCGGCGAGCCGCTCACCCGGGGCTACGTCCCGGACGACACGCCCTTCGAGGAGAACGTGTTCGTGTGGTTGTGCCCGCTGTACTCCGTGTACACCGCCGCCGAGGAACGCCTGTCCGCGCAGCTCGCCGCGGTGGAGATGCTCAAGTCGGGCACCACGACGTTCCTGGAAGCGGGGACGATCCGCTTTCTCGACGACGTCGTCGACGGTCTGGTGGAGGTCGGGATCCGTGGCCGCCTGGGCCGCTGGGTCTGGGACCTTCCGCCAGAGCCCGGCGTCTACCGCCAGACCACGGACGAGGCGATCGCCCATCTCGAGCGGCAGGTCACCGACCTCCGATCGGTCGCCGGCGGTCGTCTCGGCGCCTGGTCGATCCTCGTCGGCCACACGACCTGTTCCGATCCGCTCTGGCGGGCGGCGCGCGCGCTGGCCTCCGAGCACGACGTCGGGATGAGCTTCCACATGTCGCCGGCCAAGCTCGATCCGGACGGGTTCATCGCCGAGTTCGGCCAGCGACCGATGATCCATCTGGCCGAGCTCGGTGTGCTCGGGCCCGATGTCGCCATCACCCACTGCGTCCACGTCGACGACCAGGAGCTGGCCACGATGGCCGCGCACGGAGTCTCGGTCGTGCACTGCCCCACCACGGCGCTGAAGGTGAGCTACGGCGTGACGCAGGTGGGAAAGATGCCCGAGATGGTGAGCGCGGGCATCAACGTCAGCATCGGCACCGACGGCAACAACGCCTCCAACTACTCGGATCTGCATCGGGCCACCTACCTCGTGGCCGGCCTGTTCAAGGACGCCCGCACCGACCCGCAGATGTTCCCGGCCGAGATGGCCTACGAAATGGCCACCCTCGGCGGCGCCCGCACCCTGCTGCTGGACCAGGAGGTCGGCTCGCTCGAACCGGGCAAGAAGGCCGACGTCGTCCTCCACGACATCGACCGCCCCGAATGGCGCCCGCTGCTGAACGTGATCAACCAGCTCGTGTGGTCAGCGGACGGTCGTGGTGTGCACACGGTCTACGTCGACGGCCGCGCCGTGGTCGAGGACGGCCGGATGACGACCGTCGACGAGCAGGCGTTGTACGCCGCCGCCCAGGAGGCCGGCGAGCGGATCACGATCCGCTCCGGCCTCCCCGACAAGGCCAAATTCCCCGTCTACTAGCGCGAGGCCTATGCCTCCTTCGTGTCGAGGCGGAGGGCGGTGAGGCCTCTGATCACGAAGGTGGGGTGGTAGGTCGGCTCGGCCGCGAGGCGTAGCCCGGGGAAGCGTCCGACCAGGCCGGCCAGTGAGACCTCGAGCTCCAGCCGGGCCAGAGGGGCGCCGACGCAGAAATGGATCCCGCCGCCGAAGCCGATGTGCGCGGTGTCGCCCCGGCCGGCGTCGAAGCGGTCGGGGTCGGCGAAGCGTCGGGGATCTCGTTGGGCCGAGCCGAAGAGCATGGCGACCTCCTGCCCGACGTCGACGGCCTGCCCGGCGATCTCCACGCCCGGTTCCAGCACCCACCGCTCGAACAGCTGGAGCGGCGCGTCCCAGCGCAGCATCTCCTCGACCGCGGCCTTGGCCTCGACCTCACCGCTGACCACCCGATGCCATTCGGCCGGGTGGTGCATGAACGCCCGCAGGCCATTGCCGAGCGTGTTGACCGTGGCCTCGTGGCCGGCCTCCAGCAGCACCATCGTGGTGGAGACGATCTCGTCCTCGGTCAGCACGTCACCGTCGTCCTCCACCCGGACCAGCTCGGAGACGAGCAGGCCGTCGGGCGAGCGGCGCTTGGCCGCGATGAGGGCTCTCGTGTGATCGATGTACTCGCCCGCCGCCCGATCGGCGGCCAGGCGGGCCTCATCGGACACCGACAGCTCGTACATCTTGACGATCGTGTGCGACCAGTCGAGCAGCCGCTGCGTGTCCTCCTGGGGCACGCCGAGCATCGAGCAGATGACCCTCACGGAGAACGGCTGGGCGTAATCCGCGATCAGGTCGAACTCGACGCTCTCCGCGCACTGGTCGAGCAGCTCGGCGGCGTACGACTCGATGGCGGGCCGCAGCGCGTTGACCGCCTTGGGCGTGAACACCTTGGCCACCAGGCGGCGCAGCCGCGTGTGGTCGGGTGGCTCGAGGCACAGGAGCGACCACCGCTCGTGCTGGTGGAACGCCGTCAGCCTCTGGTCCGGCTCCGGCCGGCCGACCTCGGCGTGGGTGTAGAGGTGGCTGTAGCTGCGGCCGAGCCGGCGGTCACGCAGCGTCTCGTACACGTCCGCGAAGCGGGTCAGCGTCCACTGCTGGCTGCGGTCGTTCCAGAAGATCGGTGAGGCTTCTCGCAGCTCGGCCAGCGCCGGGTACGGATCGGCGATGAACGCCGGGTCGTCGACGTCGAGGTGCGCCATGTCGCTCAAGTGTCGCGTCGTTCCCGAGGCCGGGCGAGAGACGAGCTTGTGTCGACGAATCCCGCGCCCAGCGCGGCATCTGCCGACACAAACGTCCTCGGGCTTCAGATCCAGGCCGACAGCGCCGCCCGCACGGTCGGGTCGACCTGGAGGATGAAGGCCAGGGAGTCCCAGTAGTCGACGCGGCGGGCGATCAGGTCGTCCCGGATCGTGAGCCGCTGGATCCCCCGCACCTCGACCGGTTCGGCGTCCTCCCACCGCGCCCGCAGGGTGTAGGCCGCGGCGACCCGCGTGCCGTCCACGACGAGGTCCTCCACCTCGTAGGTCACGCCGGCGAACGCGCTCAGGAAGCCGGGAAGTCGCTGCCGGTACGCCGCCCGTCCGACACACCCGCGGCCGATGGCCGCGGTGTGCTCGTTGACGAAGTCCTCGGTGACCCAGGAGGCGATCTCGTCGGGATCACCGCGGGCGAAGGCTCCGAGGTAGCCCTCGGCGACCTCCCGGGGCGTCACACCCCCCAGACCTCCCTGGCCTTCGCGTACACGCCCTGGTCGTAGGAGAACTCGACGCTGTTGCCGTCGGGGTCGCGCAGCATGCAGATGTAGCCGATGGGCGGCGGCATCTCCGTCGGCGGCATGCCGAGGCAGCCCGCGGCCTCGCCCCGCGCCGCCTTCTCGTCGACCTCGTCGTGGCTGGTGAGCTCGATCCCGAGATGGGCGAACGGGGCCAGGATCTCCTGCGGAGCGCCCTTGAACGGGTCCGTCTCGGGGAAGAACTGGGCCAGCACGAGAATGAACGGCTTGTCGGGCGAGTCGGGCTGGCCCAACCAGGCGCCGTGGCCGAAGGCGTCCGATCGCCGGTCGAGCAGCTCCAGGGGCGTGAACTCGCCGTACCAGGCGATCGACGCGTCGATGTCCTTCACCCGCAGTGCGATGTGGGTCCAGCGCGCCGTGGGGGGGAGGATCTGATGGACGGGCTCACTCACCAGTCCAGCCCTCCGGGATCACGGGATTGTCCCCGCCCTTGGTCCACAGCACCAGCGTGTTGCCCCACGGGTCCTGGAAGGCCGAGTTGAAGCCGTTGAACTCCTTCCAGAAGTGGTTGCGCCACAAGACGGTGGCCCCGAGCCGCTCGGCCGTGTCCAGGATGCGGTCCTGGTTGTCGTCGTCGCTGACCAGCACCCAGATGCGCACGGTGCGGCCGTCGCGCGAGAGCGTGCGAGGCTCGACGCCGGCCGGGTCCGGATGGGGCCGGGCGTTGCCGACGTTGTAGATCCCCAAGTGCAAGTTGCCGGTGGGTCCCTCCGTCCCGTCATCGAGCAGGAAGTGCTGGCCGGGGACGATGCGGTGGAAGACGCCGGCGGGCCGGGGCTCGACCTCCCATCCGAACACCTCGGCGTAGAAGCGACCGGAGGCCTCCGGATCGTCCGACGGGAAGTCGACGAAGATCAGCGTGTTCGGGTAGGTCATGTCCGCTCCTTGCTCGATGGGACGGGCCAATGGTCTTGGTAGCGCTGGACGAGCCACCGGTTGAACTGCACGTGGCTGGCCTCCTGCCACGAGTAGCGACCGCGTGCCGCGTAGCGGCTGTGCATGCCCCGCTGCACCTTCGTCGTGGCGTCCTGGTCCTGCCGGACGAACACCTGGACGCCGGCGTCGCTCATCTGCAGCAGGTGGTCGAACATCGGGTGCTCGAGGGCGCTGGGATGGAACAGGTACCCGATCTCCACGTCGATGGTGTCGGGCGTCTTGGGGCGGACGATGAAGAAGAAGGCCTGGTCGGGGGCGGTCCCGAAGCACAGCGTGGGGGGTAGCAGGGCGAAGGTCGACCGCCAGCGCTCCTCCTCGGTCAACCTTGGATAGACCGGCATGAGCGCCTTGGTCGTCGCGTTGAACCCGCCATCGATGTGGACGTAGCCGTTGGTGCGGAAGATGACGTTCGACTTCGGCTCCCACTCGACCGGGAAGGCGGCCAGCTCGCTGGGGCAGAAGTCCTGGATGGTGTGGTGCAGCTTGTTGGCGTGGTAGCCGTCGTTGAAGTTCTCGAACATCACCTTCCAGTTCCACGGCAGGTCGGTGAGCGTGAATGTCCCCGGGCAGACGGCGTCGTGGAGCTCGTAGTGCTCGACGTAAGGCTCGTAGCTGGCCAGCGTCGGCGCCAGGGGCGGGGCGTCGAGATCGAAGTGCACGAAGACGAACCCCTGCCACAGCTCCACCGCCAGCGGGGGCAGCGGGTAGTCCTTCTTGTCGAAGTCGGCCGTCCGCTCCATCGCCGGCGCTCCCAGCAACCTCCCGGTCAGGTCGTAGCTCCACTGGTGGTACGGGCAGGTGAACTTGGTGCAGGTGCCGGCGTCGTCCACGACCTGCATGCCCCGGTGCTGGCAGATGGCGGAAAAGGCCCGGATCGTCCCGTCCTTGCCCCGAGCCACGATGATCGGCTCGCCGTGGACGGTTGTCGTGAAGTAGTCGCCGACACCCGGGAGGCGGCTCTCACGGCCGACGCACAGCCACTCGTGGGCGAAGATGGCGTCGCGCTCGAAGGCGAAGAACTCCTGCGAGGTGTAGAGCTCGGGTGGGAGCGTCATCGCCGTGGACGCGTCGGTGATCGAGTCGTCGAACGACACGAGGAGGTCCTGCGTCAGAACCGTCATGCCTGCTCTCCTTTCGGCGCGTGCTCCGCCGCAGGGTCGCGGAGCAGAACTTGCGGATCTTCCCGACGCGGGAGCGCGGGCCAACTGGTCACGTCAGTCGACGCCCGCCAGGGGCGCGGGCTCGCCGTAACCGCCGCCACCAGGGAGGTCGAGGCGGACGCGATCACCGGGTTGCAGCGTCACGCGGGCCTGCGTGCGGACGGGCTCACCGTTGACGGTGAACGAGCCGGGGGCACCGGCGGCGCCTCCGAAGATCCCCTGGGGCGCTTCGGTGAGGCGCGAGGTGACGGCGTTGAGCTGCCAGGGACGGCTGGTGTCGACGGTGAACTCGATGGTCTGGCCCAGGCCGCCCACCTGCTCGCCAGGACCCCCACTGTCCGGCCGCAGCTCCTTGCGGATGAAACGGATCGGCGCCGACGCCTCGACCACCTCGATCGGCACCGCAGCCACTCCGGTGGGGTAGGAGCAGGCGGACAGTCCGGGCTTGGTGGCCCGGGCCCCGACGCCCCCGGCGTACGTGAACATCGCGGTGATGAACGGTCGGCCGTCGTCGTGGTTGCCGCTGACCTGCATCGTCCACACCGCGCCCGAGCCCTCGGCCATGGCCTGCTGCGGGCGGATCTGGGCCAGGGCCTTGAGGAGCGCGTTCGGGAGGAACATCCCGACCACATGGCGGGCGGTGCAGGGCTGGGGCGACACCGCGTTGACGATCGAGCCTTCCGGCGCCTCGACCCGGATGGGCGCCAGGCTCCCGTGGTTGTTGGGCAGCTCCGGGTTGAGCACCGACCGCACGGTGAAGGTCGTGTAGGCGTGGGTGTAGTTCTTGACCACGTTGATGCCGTAGGGGCTGGCGCCGGACGAGCCGGCGTAGTCCACCAGGATCTCTCCCGCGTCGGCGTCGACCGTCACCGCGCAGACGATGTCGATCGTGCTGCCGTCGGCCAGGTCCAGCACCGCGCTGGCGTGGTACGTCCCTGAGGGAAGCTCGCGGATCGAGGCGCGAGTGGCGGCCTCCGACCGCTCGATGATCTCGTCGGCCAGCTCCTCGATGTCGTCCAGATCGTGTCGGTCGCACAGCGTCCGCAGCCGCTGCGCCCCCACCTCGCCGCTGGCCATCTGGGCATGGAGGTCGCCCGCCATGTGGTCGGGCTGGCGGACGTTGGACAGGATGAACTTCCAGGCGTCGGCGTTGCGCTCCCCGGCGATCATCAGCCGCACGACCGGGATCCACAGCCCCTCTTCGAACACGTCCCGCGCCCCGGCGCCGATGCCGTAGCCGCCGACGTCGGTGTGGTGGATGGTCGAGCCGAAGAACGCGATCACGCGGCCGCCCCTGAACACGGGGTAGAGCACGGTGACGTCCAGGAGTTGGCCGGCGGTCCGGTACGGATCGTTGGTGATCAGCACGTCGCCCTCCACCAACGAATCCGGCGGGTACTCGCCCAACATGGCCGACGCGGCGCGCGCCAGCGAGTTGATGTGCCCTGGGGTGCCGGTGACGGCCTGGGCCACCATGCGGCCACGGCGGTCGAACACGGCGTTGGCCAGGTCGCCGGCCTCGCGCACGATCGGGGAGAAGGCGGCGCGTTGCAGCGCTCTGGCCTGCTCGTTGACGGTGGCGATGAGGCTCTGCCACAGCACCTCGAGCTCGATGGGATCGAACCTCATGTGCCCCTCCGCGTCGCGATGAGAGATCCGTCGGCCGCCACCTCCGCCACCCAGCCGGGACGGATGACGGCCGTCGTCTCCCGCTCCTCGACGATGGCGGGGCCGTCGACCCGCTGGCCGACTCCCAGGTCGGGCCGCCGGTAGACGGGGGTGTCCACGGCTTCGGCGCCGCGGGCGAAGCGGACGGGCCGACTGCTGTGGGCCGTGCCTTCGCCGGCTCCGAACGACGCCTGCGGCTCGACCGGATCGGCGGCGGCGTAGGCCGAGAGACGCCAGGTGACCGCCTCCACCCCGACGTCGGGGATCGTCAGGCCGTAGATCCTGCGGTAGTCGCGCTCGAACCGGTCGACCACATCGTCGTGGGTGGCCGGCCATTCGTCGCCTTCACCCACCCAGACCGTGATCTCGTTGCCCTGGCCGTGGTAGCGGGCGTCGAGGCCATAGCGGAACTGGATGCGGTCCTCGGCCACCCCGGCGGCCGCCAGCACGCGGCGTCCCTCGGCCCGGAGCTCGGACAGCAGCGCATCGCGCTCGGCCGGGTCGACGGTGTCGAGCGGTCGGATCAGGCTCCGGGCGAGGTCGATGCGGACCGGGCTGACGAGCGTGCCGAACGCCGAGAGCACGCTGGCGTTGACCGGGAAGACGACTCGGGGCGACTCGAGCAGCTCCGCGACACCACACGCGTGCACCGGTCCCGCGCCACCGAACGCGAGAAGCGTGATGCCCCGGAGGTCTGCACCCTGCTCGACGGCGTGCATGCGGGCCGCGGCGGCCATGTTCTGGTTGACCAGCTCGTGGACGCCGGCCGCGGTGTCGGCGACGCTGAGCTCGAGTTGGTCTCCGACGGCCGCCAGCGCCGCCGTGCACTGCTCGGTGTCCAGGGCCATGTCGCCGCCAAGGAAGAACGACGCATCGAGCAGACCGAGCTCCAGGTCGCCGTCGGTGACCGCCGGTTTGGTACCACCCCGGCCGTAGCAGGCCGGTCCGGGATCGGCTCCGGCGGACTCGGGGCCGACCTTCAGCAGCCCGAGCTCGTCGGCGCGGGCCAGGCTGCCGCCGCCGGCCCCGATCTCGACCAGATCGACCGACGGCACGGACACCGGGAACCCGGATCCCTTCTTGAACCGGTAGATGCGAGCCACCTCGAAGGTGGTCGTGAGCTCGGGCTCACCGTCGTGGACGATGCAGGACTTGGCCGTCGTGCCGCCCATGTCGAAGCACAGGAGTCGCTCCTCGCCCAGCCGCCGCGCGAACCAGCTGCCCGCCAGCGCACCGGCCGCAGGGCCGGACTCGACGAGACGGATCGGCGCGGCCGCGGCATCGTCGGCCGATACCACGCCACCATTGGACAGCATCATCAGGACCGAGCCGCCGAAGCCCTGCCCGGCCAGCCACTTCTGCAGCTCGTCGAGGTACGGCCCGATCACGGACATGGTGGCCGCGTTGCAGGCGGTGGTGATCATGCGGGGGTACTCGCGGATCTGGGGCGAGATCTCTGACGAGATGCACACCGGGACGCCGAGCTCGCGTCGCAGGTGCTGCGCCACGGCCCGCTCGTTGTCGGGGTTGGCGTAGGAGTTGATGAGGCAGACACCGACGGCGTCGACGCCGGCGTCGCGCAGGTGCTGCGTGATGGTGTCCAGGCCTTCGGCCGTGGGTGTCGCCTCCACCACGCCGTGTGGGCTAGTGCGCTCGACCAGCTCGACCACGCGCTCGCGGGGCACCGGTGGCTGGGGGAACTCGATCTGCAGGTCGTACATGTCGTACCGGTGCTCGTTGCGGATCAGCAGCGTGTCCCCGAAGCCGGCCGTCGTGACGACCCCCGCTCGGCCGATCTTGCCTTCGATCAGGGCGTTGGTGATCAGCGTCGTCGCGTGGACGATGGGGGCGGTGATGTCGGCGGGCCGGACGCCCGCCTTGTCCAGCAGCTCGCGCACACCGGCGCGCACTCCGTCGAGGGGCGCCGCCGGCGTCGTGAGGGTCTTGTCGACCACGACCCGACCGGATGCGGCGTCGAGGAGGACCACATCGGTGAACGTCCCGCCGATGTCGACGGCCAGGCGCCAGTCGGCGGCGCTGCTCACCCTTGTGCTCCAGGCGGCGAGCCGGGTGAGGGCCCGGTGCGCGGTGGGGAGAACACGTCGAGGATCCACACCTCGCCGTACTCGTCGTCGCCGATGAAGACGCTGTCCCCGTGCCAGACGCTGGCCGGAGCCAGGTAGACGTCGCCGGCATGCAGCACCCTGCGGCCGTGGTCGTCCGGGTCACCGATGCGGAAGTCCAGGGTGCCCCGCATGATGATGCCGATCTGCTCGTTGGCCTCGTGGTGGTGCAGGAACGAGCCCTTGGCGCCGCCCTTGATGCGCCAGAACCAGAGCTCGAGGCGCTCGCCCAGGATCACGCGCTTGCGGAACCCGGGGCGATCGGTCTCCTCGAACTCGTCGTCCTCCAGGAAGTAGCAGTAGCGGCTGTCGTCGCCGGTGACGGTCATCGGAGCCGCTCCACCATCCGTCGCTCGACATCCTCGAGGTGGGCGACGACCGCCGCGCCAGCCCGATCGCTGTCACCCTTCACCACTGCCGCTGCGATCGCACGATGCGCGGCGACCGACGACTCGATGAGCTCGCGGACCTCCGCTCGGTTGACCTCGGCATAGAGCAACGAGGCGAACTCGCCCGAACCGAACAGCGACGCCAACGCCTTGGCGTGGACCTCGTTGAGCAGCGGGTTGCCGCAGGCCCGCGCCACGGCGGCGTGGAAGAGACGGTCGGTGGCCCGGAACTCATCGAGCCCATGGGGCTCACGCGCCGCGATCTCAGCGATCTCGGCCCGCTCGGCATCGCTGGCCCGGGACGTGGCCAACTTGGCGATGGCCGGCTCGATGACCTTGCGCACCTCGAACAGCTGGGACACCAGCGCCTTGCGGTCGTCGCCGTCGAAGTGGACGTCGGGCAGCCGCTCCACCACGACCGACCGGTTGCCCCGCCGCTCCAGGTACCCGGCCGTGATGAGCCCCTGGATGGCCTCACGGACCGAGGTCCGGGCGACGCCGAACTCCTCGCACAGCACCCGCTCGGCCGGCAACGGCGCTCCCGGCGGGAAGTGCCCGGCCTGGATCGCCTCGATCAGCCGCTCGCGGATCTCTGCGGATACGGTGCGGCGCTCCACGCGCTCGAAGGTGACCGAGCTCATGGCCGGCCCAGGCGCTCGAAGCGCTCCCGCTCGCCGGCGATGTCGAGGGGCTCGACGATGGCCTGGTGCTCCGCCTCTCCCCAGTGCTCGGCCGGGACGAGCCACATCACCTCGAACTCGAGCCCGTCGGGGTCACGCGCGTACAGGCTCTTGTTGGCGCCGTGGTCGCTGGCTCCCACGAGGGCGCCCGCGGCGGCCAGGCGGTCCCGCATCTCCTGCAGCTCCTCGAGCGTGGGCACCTCCCACGCCACGTGGTAGAGGCCGACGGTGCCCCGGCCCGCTTCGCTGTTGCTGGCGCTGTCACCGATGCTGAAGAAGGCGATGTCGTGGTGGTTGGAGGAGGCAGGGGCCCGCATGAACACAAAGCCTCCCCCCGGGTCCTCCGTGACAGTCAGGAAGCCGAGGATCTCGTGGTAGAAGCGTTGGCTGCGTCGCGCGTCGCGCACGTACAGCACCGCGTGGTTCATGCGGGTGATGGGCATGGCAGCGGCTCCTCCGGGCGGGCGGACCAACGCGGCCGTGGTAGTGGCGCTGTTGGACTGATGGTCAGACCTAGCATACCGCGGCGTCGGTGGTCACGGCCAGACCAGCCTCGCTCGGCCATTCGGCGCCCTGAGCCAACGTAGGCTGGGCCGGTGGTAGGGGCGGGGTGGTTCCAGGATCCGGATGATGGCGCTCGGATGCGCTGGTGGGACGGGCAGCAGTGGACGCCGTGGGTCTCGGTCGGGGGCCAGACGGTCTCGGTGCCGCTGGGTCAGGCGGGAACCCCGGCCGCGGCGGTGACCGCCAGCGGCGCCCTCGGTGGCGCGGTGGCTCAACCGGTCATGCCGGCGCCGTCGTACCCGACCGGGACGCTCCCACCGGCGGCCGTGGCTGAGCGATTCCAGTCGCTTCGTGGCCTTTCGGTCGCCCTGCTCGTGCTGTTGATCCTGTCCGCCCTGGCGCTGCTGTGGAGTGCGATCGCGCTGTTCGTCCGCTCGGGCAAGGTGGCCGACTTCCGCGACGGTGGCGACGTCTCCTTCGGTGATCTCTCGGCGGCCGACGATGCCGTCGGCTCTGGGCTCGGGTTCACGGTCATGCTCGGGATCGCCGTCTTCGTGCTCCTCATCATCTGGCTGTGGCGCGCCTACTCCAACACCCGCGTCTTCGGTGCGGCGCCGTGGCGCTTCGGCCGGGGATGGACGATCGGAGCCTGGTTCATCCCCTTCGCCAACTTCGTCATCCCCAAGATGCTCATCAACGACGCCTGGCGGGGCGCCGACCGCGACGCTCCGGGAAACCCCCAATGGAGGAAGCTCCCGGTGGCGGCGATCATCACGCTGTGGTGGTTCAGCTACGTGATCGCGGTCTTCCTGCTGCGCGTGGCCAGCGCGGTGTACGACGTCGAGGACATGAGCCTGGACACGCTCGTCGGGATCGACGTGGTGACGGGCGTGCTCGCCCTGGTGGCCGCAGGCGCCGCCGTCCTCGGCGCGGTCGCCATCCCCAAGCTGTCGCGCCGGCAGCACGAGCGCGCGGCCGAGGTGGGCCTTGCCTGATCGACGGGCGCCACTGTGAGGGACGACACCATTCCGACCGAGCTGGAGGTGATGGACGAGCGCTTCCGGACGATTGGTGGGGACAGCCGCGTCGAGCGCATCCCCTTCGGGTGCCGGTGGGCCGAGGGGCCGGTCTACGTGCCAGCGGGCCGGTACCTCCTCGTCAGCGACATCCCGAACGATCGGATCCTGCGCTGGGACGAGCCCAGCGGCACGCTCGGGGTGTTCCGCCATCCCGCCGGCTACAGCAACGGCCACACCCTTGACGCCGCCGGTCGCCTCGTCTCGTGCGAGCAGGGCCATCGCCGGGTCACCCGCACCGAGCACGACGGGTCCATCACGGTCATCGCGGATCGCCACCAGGGCCGGCGGTTCAACAGCCCCAACGACGTCGTGGTCCGCTCCGACGGGTCCATCTGGTTCACCGATCCCGCCTACGGGATCGACAGCGACTACGAGGGCCACCAGGCCGACCGCGAGATCGGCGGCTGCCACGTGTACCGGGCCGACCCCGACACCGGCGCCTGCGAGATCGTGGCCGATGACTTCGACCGGCCCAACGGGCTGGCGTTCTCCCTCGACGAGACACAGCTCTACGTGGGTGACAGCCGGGCCCGGCACATCCGGCTGTTCGACGTCGCCGAGGGCGGTGCTCTTTCCGGTGGTGGGGTGTTCGCCGAGTGCACGGCGGGCAGCTTCGACGGGCTGCGGCTCGATACCGCGGGCCGCATCTGGGCTGCGGCAGGAGACGGCGTGCACTGCCTCGACCCGGACGGCACGCTCCTCGGCAAGCTCCGGCTTCCCGAGGAGGCCGCCAACCTCGTCTTCGGGGGTCTGAAGCGCAACCAGCTGTTCGTCGCCGCCTCGACATCGGTGTACTGGCTCCGCCTCAACGTCAACGGCGCCCTCCCGGTGTGGGCGTCACGCCCGCGGATCTGACCCGACGCCCACCGTTCCGGTCAGCGATCCGCACACGGAGCCCGTCGATCGCTGACCAGAGTGCGCCGTACGGGCAGGATGGGCGGATGGGCGTCGGCCTCGAGGATCAACGGGACCCGGGGGCTCTGGAGGAGCGAGCACGTGTGCTGGCTGGACGGTTCGTCACGACGGGCCGGATCGTCCCTGGGCTGAGCATCGAGGACGGCCGTGCCCGATCGTGGTGGTGGCCGCTGCCCTCGGCCGACGACCGTGCGCTCCTCGGCGCCCTGCTCGCGCGCGACGACGTCGAGGAGCACTGCGCCGTCGCGACCGCGCTCCAGGACCTGGTCGATGCCGAAGCGCGAGCTCGCCTGGTGGCGGCCAGGGTGCGGCTGGTTTCGCCGAGACGGGGCCGGCGCAGCGCCACGGACGCCTGGCTGGCGTCGCTGACCAGCGACGACCCGTGGCTGTCGCCATCGGTGCCGATGCGCCAGGTGCAGGACCTCGCGACCCGGCTGCAGGGATGGGTCCGCCGCGGACTCCCCGCCGCCGGTCCGACCCGTCTGTGCCTCCGGGTGCACGAGCCGTTCCTCGGTGACGAGTGGCGCATCGAGCTGTTGCTGCAGGCGGTCGACGAGCCGAGCTTGATCGTCCCGGCGGCCGCGGTCTGGAGCGGTGACGACGTGCCCGAGTTGGGCGCGGAGCCGGTCGAGCAGTTGCTGACCGGGCTCGGTCACGCGGTGCGGGTCGCTCCCGAGCTCGAGCCCCTGCTGGACGAGGCCCGCCCGGTCGCGTTGGAGGTCGACTCCGGCACGGTGCTCGGCATCATCGCTGAGCGGGCGACCGCGCTGGGAGAGGCTGGCATCGGTCTGCTCCTGCCGACATGGTGGACCAGGCGTGGCCGCGTCGGCCTGCGCGCCCGAGCCTCCACCCGGAGACGATCGCTCGGCAGCTCGGCGACGACCGCCGGCGACGTGGGGATGGAGGCCATCGTCGACTTCCGCTGGGAGGCGGCGATCGGCGAGGAGCGGCTGACCGCCGCGGACCGGGCGGCGCTGGAGGCCGCCGCAGCCGCCAAACAGCACCTTGTGCAGGTCCGCGGCCAATGGGTCGAGCTCCGCCCCGCAGAACTACGGGCCGTGCTGGGCGCGGCGGGGCAGCGCAGCCAGGCCACCGTGGCCGAGCTGCTGCGCGCCGGCATGGGTCTGGACGATCTCGATGCCCCGGACGGTGTCGACGTGACGGGCGTAGTGGCCAGCGGCTGGCTGGGCGACCTGCTCGACAGCGCGCTGCACACTCGGGTGGCGCCCATGCCCACTCCGGCCGGCTTCGTCGGCGAGCTCCGGCCTTACCAGGAGCGGGGTGTGGGATGGCTGGCCTTCCTCGGCCGGGTGGGCCTGGGAGCCTGCCTGGCCGACGACATGGGGCTGGGCAAGACGGCCCAGCTCCTGGCCACGCTCCTGGCCGAGCCGGTCGATGGCCCGACGTTGGTCGTGTGCCCGGTCTCGGTGCTCGGCAACTGGCAGCGCGAAGCCGCCCAGTTCACGCCCGCCCTGCGGGTGCTGGCCCACCACGGCGCGGACCGGTTCAGCGGGCACGACCAGCCCTTCGTCGAGCGGGCGCTCGGACACGACCTCGTGCTCACCTCCTACTCCCTCGTCGTGCGGGATCAAGCTGAGCTGGCCGAGGTCGACTGGGGCCGGCTCGTCCTCGACGAGGCCCAACAGGTCAAGAACCCCGCCACCGCGCAGGCCGGCGCGGTGCGGGCCATCCCGGCCAGGCGCCGCATCGCCATGACCGGCACGCCGGTCGAGAACCGGCTCTCCGACCTGTGGTCGCTGATGCACATCCTCAACCCCGGTCTGCTCGGCAGCGCCCGGGGCTTCCGGGCCCGCTTCGCCGTGCCCATCGAGCGCGACGGCGATCCCGAGGCCACCGAGCTGCTCCGGAGGGTCACCGGGCCGTTCGTTCTCCGCCGGCTCAAGTCCGACCGGTCGATCATCAGCGACCTCCCGGACAAGGTCGAGATGACCGACCGCTGCCTCCTCACGCGCGAGCAGGCCACGCTGTACCAGGCCGTGGTCGACGATCTCCTTCGCGACGCAGACGAGGCCGAGGGCATCGATCGCCGCGGCCGAGTGCTGGCGGGGCTGATGCGGCTGAAGCAGGTGTGCAACCATCCCGCCCACTATCTGGGCGACGGCTCGGCGCTCCAGGGCCGCTCAGGCAAGCTCACCCGCGTCGAGGAGCTGCTGGAGGAGATCCTGGCCGATGGCGACCGGGCTCTCTGCTTCACGCAGTTCGCCGAGTGGGGCCACCTGCTCCAGGCGTACCTGCGCCGGCGCCTGGGCCGAGAGCCGATCTGGCTGCACGGCGGCGTCTCCCGTACGAAGCGCGACCAGATGGTGCAGCAGTTCCACGAGTCCGACGGCCCCCCGATCTTCCTCATCTCGTTGAAAGCCGGAGGCACTGGTCTCAACCTCACCGCGGCGTCCCATGTGATCCACCTCGACCGGTGGTGGAACCCCGCCGTGGAGGACCAGGCCACGGACCGGGCGTACCGCATCGGCCAGCGGCGTACGGTGCTGGTCCACAAGCTGGTGTGCACCGGCACCGTGGAGGAGCGCATCGACGAGATGATCACCCGTAAACGGCAGTTGGCGGAACGGGTGGTCGGCACCGGCGAGGACTGGCTGACCTCGCTGTCGACGGACGAGCTACGTGATCTGGTGGTGCTGGCGGCCGACGCGGTGGAGGCCGACTGATGGCGGGACGCGCGTCCAGGTGGGACGGCGGGCGGCCGGCGTGGTACGAGCCGTCCATCCCTCGGGCTGTCGAGGGCGGCCTGGCCACGTCGAAGCAGCGGGGGGCGATGGCGGCCACGTGGTGGTCGCAGCGGTTCGTGCAGGTGCTCGAGTCGTACGGCCTCGGAGCACGCATGCAGCGTGGCCGGCGATACGCCCGCCAGGGTCAGGCGCTGTCGCTCGATGTGAAGGCGGGCGTCGTGACCGCGCTCGTGCAAGGCAGCCGAGCCCATCCGTACCGGGTGGCGATCGGATGGCCACCGCTCGGGCCGGAGGCGTGGGACGCGGTTGGGCGCGCCTTCTCGGCTCGGGCGGGCCTGGCCGCCCGGCTTCTCTCCGGTGAGGTGCCGCCTGATCTCGAGGCGGTGTTCGCATCGGTCGGCGAGTCGCTCTTCCCCCGGCGTTGGTCCGACCTGAGGGCCGAGTGCTCCTGCCCCGATTGGGAGAACCCGTGCAAACACCTGGCTGCCGTGCTCTATCTCATGGCCGACCGGCTCGACGACGATCCCTGGCTGCTGCTGGCCTGGCGGGGGCGTGACCGGGAGGCGATCCTCGCCCGCCTTCGGGATCGGGGCCGCACGGCGCCGGACCCCGTCGATGACGGCCTGCCTCCGTGGTGGCCCCTTCGTCCCGGCTCCCGGCTCCCGCTCGATCGACCGGAGGCTGCGCTGGCCGACCTCGATCTGATCCCGCCCGATCATCCTGCCGCTGTCCTGGCCCGCCTCGACGACCTTTCGGTCGCCCCACGCGGCACGCCCGTCTCCGACCTCCTACTCCCCGCCTACAAGGCCCTGGTCGAACAGCCCTAGGAGTGCGCTGAAGTCCACTCGCCGAGCACGCTCTGCTGGCGGGCGCGAACGATCAACGACACGAGCCTGGCGGGTTGTCGTAGCGGCCCTCCTCGCGCCATCGACCCGCGTACCAGTCCGTGGCTGGGGCCGGAACGGCGGCGGTGACCGCGAGCAGGTCGATCAACGCCTGGCCGAAGCGGGCCGCCCCGTCGGGGCAGTAGTGGCTGAGGTCGACCTTCCGGACCCGCAGCTCACCCCCCGGCACCGGGACCGCCAGCGTCGGCTGCCCGCTCGGGGCGACAACGGGGTCGGGATCGAGATACGTCACCTGACCGGGGAACAGCGCGGGCAGGCCGGCGAACAGCTCGTTGATGCCGCGGGGGACGTGGTCGTGCATGCCATAGCCCACCTCCGACGGAGCCAGGCCGACGACCAGCAGGTGCGCCCCCGACGAGAGCAGCAGCCCGGCCGCCTCCTGGAGGCGGGCGGCGTACTCGGCCGGCTCGTGCGTGGACAGCCAGTCGACGTCGTAGCGGGCCCACATGGTCACCACCAGGTCGGGCCGCTCGGTGTCGATGGCCCGTACCAGCGTCCGATCCCAACCGTCCATCGTCACGCCGAAGCCGAGCACCGAGCGGTCGACGACCTTGGCCAGCCCGGTCGCCTCGAGCCCGGCCTCGATGCCCGGAGCGGCGTCGTACATATAGGAGTCGCCGATGAGCACGACGCGCAGGGGATCGTCAGGCGTCGGCTGGCGGATCTGTGCCGGCGACGGCGGAACGGTGTGGACGAGGGGCGAGATCGGAGGGGGAGGAGGCGTCGTGACAGGGGCCGTCGATGGCGGGGTGGTCGGGCTCGTGGTCGACGTCGTCGGTGCCGTCGAGCTGGGGGCCGACGCCGCGCTGGTGCTCGAAGCCTGGGTGGTCGCCGGCGCGACCGTCGGCGGTGCCGCCCCCACCGGAGCCAACGGCGCGGTGGTCACGACCGCTTCGCTGGGCGGCCGGCTCACGACGACGACGGCGGCGGCCAGGACCGCCGCGCCGGCCACGGCGAGTGGGACGGCGAAGCGGGGGCGGAGCGCCCCCCGGCGGATGGGCCGCTCGATCAGGTGGTACGAGGCGATGGCCAGGGCGAACGACACCGCGAACCGCACCGCGGTCAGCGCCCAGCCGACCAGGCCCGTACGGTCCGGTGTCAGCCAGACGAAGACGGGCCAGTGCCAGAGGTAGAGCCCGTAGGAGACGAGGCCGACGGCCACGATGGGCCGCCACGACAGCCCTCGGGCCATCGCGGTGGTCGGCCTCCGGGTGACCGCCGTGATGACGACCGCCACCAGCAGCGCGTGCACGGTGAAGCCGCCGCGGTACAGCAGCGATCCGGCGGTGCCGTCAGCGGTGACCCACATCGCCAGGAGGCCGGCGGCGGCCAGCCCGGCCAGGATCGGCAGGGCTCTCGACCCCGGAGTGGGCGCTCTCCGATCCTGGTGCCGGAGCGCGACCGCCACGACGGCGCCGATGAGGATCGAACCGATGCGGCTGTCGGTGCCGAGGTAGGCGCGCTCGACGTCGGTGCTCGCGAACCAGGCCATGAGCACCGCGGAGACGGCGGCTGCGCCGGCGGCCACGAATCCCAGGGTGCGGGCGTTGCCCCTCAGCCGACCGAGGACCAGGACAACCACGAAGGGCCATAGCAGGTAGAACTGCTCCTCGATGGCGAGGCTCCACAGGTGCTCCAGTGGAGAGGGAGCGCTGAACAGATCCCAGTAGCCGCCCTCGACGACGGTGTACCAGTTGGCCACGTAGAACAGACCGGCCAGGCCGGGGCCGCGGAGCTGCTCGTCCTCTCCCGGTGCCCCCCACTCCGCGTAGAACAGGAGGACCGCGGCGATCAGCACGAACAGCGCTGGCAGCAACCTCCGGGCCCGCCGGCCCCAGAATCGGCCGAGGCCGATGCGGCCGGACCGAGCGTGCTCAGCGAGCAGCAGCGACGTGATCAGGTAGCCGGAGACGGTGAAGAACAGGTCCACTCCCAGGAACCCGCCGTCCAGGTGGCCGGCGTGGAACAGCAGCACGGCGAGGACGGCCAGGCCGCGCAGCCCGTCGATGGGAGGCTGGTACGCCAGGCTGCTCGGGCCGACGACCGGTCCGGCGACCGTCGGCCGAGCGTCCTCAGGGGCGGGGGTTGTCCTGATCAAGGGCTACCATCTTGCCGCCCATGCATCGTCGGTCGAGGTTCATCTGGCCTGTCGTGTTGGCGTTCGTCGCGGCGGTGCTGGCCGGCTGCGCGACGGGCTCGCGCACCAATTGGCTGGGCGACGAGCGCTGGGACCATACCGAGCGGCCACTCGGAACCATCGTGGTGATCGGCGACAGTGTGGGCTATGGCCTCACCACGCAAGGCGGGTTCACCGAGCGTCTCTCGGCCGAGGGCTGGGGTCCGCTGCGCAGCTCGACCCAACTCGGTCTCCATGCCGCGCCGGAGAGCTCGACTGATTCCGACACGGTGGTGCGTTGGATCGCCGAGATACGGGCGATGGGGTTCAACCCTCGAGTCCTCGTGGTGATCTCCGGCGCCAACGACGTCGGCTATCCGCAGGGTCACGAGGTGAGCAGCAACGTGCAGCGGATCGAGACGGCCCTGAACCACATCGGAGGCATTCCGGTGGTGTGGACGACGATCTCGCACAACCGGCCAGAGTGGATGACGGCGTGGAACCAGGCGCTCCGGGACGTCGCAGCGCGCCGGGCCAACCTCCACGTCTGCGACTGGGCGGCCGAGCTCGCCCTGAACCCGCACTACCTGGAGCAGGACCGCGTGCACATGACCGTGGGGCCGAACGGTGGCTACGTCGCGATGTCGGGGTTCATCACCGCCTGCGCTCGCGCCGTCGCCTGAGCTCTCGATCAGCGAGTGGCGCGCCGGGCCAGCACGGACGGCGACACGGGGCGCCCGGGCGGGAGTTGGGCATCCGGTAGCGGATCGCCCCACGTGAGCGAGCAGGGCAGGACGCCGGCCCACATCGGCAGGGCCATGTCCTCGTCGTCGTCCACCGGGCCACCGGTGCGGATCTTGGCTGAAGCCTCGGTCAGCTCCAGCCGCAGCACCGTCGTGACCTTCAGCTCTTCGTCCGAGGGTGGGCGTACCTCGTCCCAGCGGCCGGGCGCGAGATGCTCGCTGATGACCAGGAGCCCGTGCTCCTTGGCCGCCCCGGTGACCCGAGTGGCCCGACCGAAGGCGACCACGGAGCGGTAGTTCATCGAGTGGTGGAAGGCCGACCGGGCCAGCACCAGGCCGTCGACGACCGTGACCGTGAGGCACACGTCGATTCCGCCGGCCAGCGACCGCAGCAGCCGGCTGGCCACGGATCCGTGAAGGTAGACGGAGTCGCCGTCCCGGCCGTACAGCATGGGGATCACGATCGGCCGGTCGCTCGCCGTGAAGCCGACGTGACCGATCAGGCCGGCATCGAGGATGGCGTGGATGGTGTCGCCGTCGTACGCGGCCCGTTGCGGTAGACGGCGAACCCGCGACGCGTCCGAACGGGGGCCAGGCGGCGCCGTCACTCCGTCCACCGGCGCGCTCATGGGGCTTCCGGGTAGGTCATCGTCCTCATCGTGGCACGCCCCGACTGGCCCACGGCAGGCCGTTACCCAGTTGCCGGGTGATCCCGGTCACAGCGTCGTCTCCGAACCGTTCCGGCGCGCTCTTCGTAGGGACCGGAAACGCCTTCGAAAGGATCCTGATGTCCCGCCCCCTTCGCCGCCACGCCGTCGTCATCGGCGCGAGCGTGGCCGGTCTCGCCACCGCCCGTGTGCTGTCCGACCATTTCGACTCGGTCACCGTCGTCGATCGCGACCAGCTTCCCGACCAGGTCCAGGCCCGCCGGGGCGTGCCCCAGGGACGCCACGCCCATGCGCTGCTCGGATCCGGAGCCGCGGCAATCGCCCAGATGTTTCCCGGGCTCATGGAAGAGCTGGTGTCCGAGGGCGCCGCTCTGGTCAACTTCAACGAAGGCCGGTGGCACCAGGCGGGCGGCTACCGGGCTCGCAGTCTCGTCGAGCGGCGCGTGATCGCCGCCAGCCGCCCGTTCATCGAAGCCGGGATCCGGCGCCGCGTCGCGGCGCTGCCGAACGTGCAGATCGCGTCCGGCATGGCCGTCGAGCATCTGCTCCACGACGGCGGCCGGGTGGTCGGCGTTCAGGTCTTCGACGGCTTGGTGTCCCGCCCGCTCCGCGCCGAGCTGGTGGTGGACTGCACCGGCCGCTCGTCACGCGGCGCACTGTGGATGGAGGAGATGGGCTATGCCGCGCCCGACACCATCGAGGTGCGCTGCGACATGCGGTACGGCACGGCGGTCATCCCCCGCGACGCCGACGACATGGACGCCACGTTCGCCATCATCATCGAGAGCCCACCCCACGGCCGGCGCGCCGGGTTCCTCATGCCGATCGAAGGTGACCGCTGGATCGTGATGATCGCCGGCGGGTACGGCGCCGAGGCTCCCGTCGACGAGGCCAGCTTCCGTGAGCTCGCCGCCAGCCTGCCGTCTCCCGAGATCAGCGACGTGCTCGACAAGAAGGCGGCGTTGGGTCCTGTCGCCACCCACCGCCTCCTCTCCAGCAAGCGGCGCCGGTATGAGCGGCTGAAGCAGGTTCCGGCGGGCTTCCTCGCCCTCGGCGACTCCATCTGCAGCTTCAACCCGGTCTACGGGCAGGGGATGAGCAGCGCCGTCCTGCAGGCGGTCGAGCTCGGCCGGTGCCTGGAGCACCACGAGAACGACGAGTCCCTGGTCACCGGCTTCTACAAGCAGGCGGCCAAGGTCATCGCCAACCCGTGGCAGATCGCGGTGGGGGCCGACTTCGCCTATCCCGAGGCCACCGGGCCCAAGCCGGCCGGAACCGACCTCATGAATCGCTACATGGGTCGCGTGCTGACCGCGGCCCTGGTGTCGCCCGAGGTCAACACCGCGATGCTCATGGTGCAGAACCTGATGGCTCCGCCGTCATCGCTGCTGCGGCCGGCCATGCTCCGCAAGGTACGTCGCGCCGCACGCGAGGCCGACCGCCGCCGCGCCGCCGGAGCACTCCCCACCGCGGACCGCATGCCAGTAAGCGCATAGCCTGAGGCACATGCGAGTCGGGGTGCTCACCGGGGGCGGCGACGTCCCCGGTCTCAATGCCAGCATCAAGGCCGTCGTCAACCGGGTCGCGGCCGAAGGCCATTCGACGATCGGGTTGCGCAGCGGCTGGGCCGGGTTGTTTCGGTGCAACACGGACGATCCGCAGTCCGTCACCGACTGCACGATGGCGCTGAACCCGGGGACGGTGCGCACCATCGACCGCAGCGGCGGGACCGTCCTTCACAGCTCCCGCACCAACCCGGCTCGCGTGAAGTCCAGTGAGGTGCCGGACTTCCTGGCCGGTCAGGTCGACGGCGAGGGCCCGCACGACTTCACCAAGCACTGCCTGGGCGTGCTGGAGCGGTTGGGGATCGACGCGTTGGTGCCCATCGGCGGCGACGACACGCTGTCCTTCGCGCTGCGGCTCTCCGACGAGGGCTTCCCGGTCGTCGCCATCCCCAAAACGATGGACAACGACGTCCACGGTACCGACTACTGCATCGGGTTCTCGACCGCCGTCACCCGCACGGTGAACTTCATCCATCAGCTGCGCACCAGTGCCGGGTCGCACGAGCGGCTGGCCGTCGTGGAGGTGTTCGGCCGTTACAGCGGCGAGACCTCCCTGGTGTCGGCGTACCTGTCCGGAGTGGATCGAGCCGTCATCTCCGAAGTGCCCTTCGACATCGACCGGCTAACCGAGCTCCTGATGACCGACAAGCGGGCCAACCCGAGCGGTTACGCCATGATGACGATCTCCGAGGGCGCGACCGTGACCGGCGGCGAGATGGCGTTGCGGGGCGAGGCCGATGCGTACGGCCACCGCAAGCTCGGTGGCATCGGCGAGCTGACCGGTGAGCTGTTGCGGGAACGGACCGGCCAAGGGATCATCGTCCAGCAGCTCGGCTACCTGATGCGCTCCGGCAGCCCGGACTCGCTGGACCTCATGGTGGCGGTCAACTACGGGGTCATGGCGGCCGACCTATTGCTGGAGGGCCTCTCTGGCCGCCTCGTCGCGCTGCGGATGGGCAACTACCTCAACGTGCCCCTCGGTGTCACACGGCAGGGAGTGAAGCGGGTGGACGTCGATGCGCTGTACGACGTCGTCGGCTACCGGCCCAAGATCCGCCACGTCGACGGCAAACCCATGTTCCTCTATTAGATCTTCGTCGCCGCTCTCCGCTTCGCTCGGCAATGCGTCATGTGGCGCTGCGGTGCGCCGGCCAAGCCGGACGCACCGGGCCCAGACCGCGCCGGCCGTTCGGCGTCTGGCGGTGCCGTTGAAGCGCTTGTGTCGACGATCTCCGCGTTCAGCGCGGAAAACCTCGACACAAGCGTGCCGGGGAGCCCGGTCTGCAGGCCAGCGCCCGGGCGTGGCGCGCCGGCCGAGCCGGAAGCACTGGGCCTGGCACCTCCGCCGCGGCCCGCTTCGGCGTTCATGGCCGATCTGAGCGCGACTGACGCGCTGGGATCGGCCACGAACTAGATCTGGAGGGGCTGGCCGGTGCCTTCGAACACACCGCTCAACCTTCACAGCTTCGCTCGGCAATGCGTCACGTGTGCGACGAGAGCGGCCATGAACGGCAGAGGTCACGAAAGAGGGTGAGGCAAAATTTCCTGTATCCGGTGCCGCTGACCTGGGATCATTACCAGCAAACGGGTGATGCGGGCCTAGCACCTGATCGGGCGCAGCTCGCGGGAATCGAGGGAGCAACCCATGAGCAGGTCGAGCCGGCGTTGGCTGGTACCACTCCTTCTCGCCTCAGCGCTGTTCGCCGCGGCGTGCAACTCGGACGCTTCCCTGGAAGCGGGCGACGACACGGCTACCTCCAACGAGGTCTCCGACACGACTGCGAACGACGGCTCGCGCTCGTCGGTCACGCTCGGGAACTCGACGTCGACGGACCCGTCGAGCTCCGTGGAGTCCTCGGCGCCGACCACGAT